>JASIGB010000915.1:0-5101 GCA_030045355.1 Bryobacteraceae bacterium | reverse complement strand
CAGCAATCCGCCTGCCAATTCGACCGTCACCGTCGCCGCCACGGAGCCAGGAATCTTTACCGCCGACGGATCGGGCACCGGCCAGGCGGCGGCGATCAACACCAGCGCAAGCACCGGAGCAGTTACCTTGAACAGTACTACCAACCCGGCGAAAATTGGAGACACCGTCACCCTCTTCCTGACGGGCGAGGGCAACTACAACACCTCCCTGCTCCCCGGCGCTACCAACACCAATACCGGATTCATCATCCCTGTTACCCTGTCGCCGCTCCCGCAGATGTCGCCCACGCCGACCGTGCAGATCGGCGGTGTGGATGCAAGCGCCGGCGTCGCGTATGCCGGCGTCGTGCCGGGCTCCATCATCGGTGTGTTCCAAATCAACGTGGTGGTGCCGACTGGCAGTTCTACCGGCGCTTCCGTGCCCGTGGCCGTCAGCATCGGCGGAAATAGCACGCAGTCTGGCGTTACCATCAACGTCCACCCCTAAGGCTTCGTATCGCCAACGTGGGGCTGGCGTGGGGTCAGCCACTTCTCGAAGTGGTAAACAAGCTTAATCAAAAATCTCTTGGTGAGCCGTGCCGGTGCGTGTTATCTTGATCGGGTCCCAACTTCTTCTCCAGGAGGCGCCATTGCTATCTAACGATCGCTCAAAAATTTGCGCGGGCGTCCTCCTCGGCGTCCGTTAACTTCCCGCGTCAGCCGTACTTTTTGAACCCGCGCCTTGGTGCGCGAAGGCAGGTATTTTATGACCCAGATCAAAGTCTTCCAAGGAACCCGATCCGTCGATGCACTCCGTCTGTGCGATTCCTGCGCCAACGGCGTGGTGATGCGCGGCCCAGCGGAAAGCGAAGAGCGTGTGTACTGCATGCTCATGGAGCGCAAGATCGAGATGCGTGTCACCGAATGCAACCGTTACCTGGACCGCACGCGGCCTTCGCTGTGGGCGATGAAGGAGATCGCCTGGGTGTTGCAGTCCGATTCCAAGCGCCAGAAGATCGGCTTCGTCACCGCCCAAGAGTGGCGCAAGCGAAACGAGCACGAGAATCTGGTGCCGGCGGAGTTCGAGGCGCGGTTGGAGCCGCGCTAATCGCTGCTGGCGATCCAGTGCGTGACTTTCGGCGGGTCGATGCCTTGATGAAAGGCGAAGGCCCGCTCTTCGATCTCGCGGTCGGCGACGGTGACGCGCTCGTGCTGGCGCACGTGCTCGGCCCAGCTTTCCACGACGAAGGTCTCGATGTAACGGCCTGGAGTGGCGGCATCCTCGAACAGGCCCCAGCGAATCGCCCCGTCGCGGCGGCGAAGCCTGCGCATGGGCCGCATGGCGCGAGCGAATTCGCGCGCGTCTTGGAGCGCGATCGAATACTCCACGGTGACCAGCACGGGTCCATGCCCTTCGTGCCGCTCGACAACGAGGATCGGCTCCGGCCAGTGCCCGGAGGGCCGCGTATCGAGATCGCGCGGGCCGGCCAGCCGCATCCGGAAGGTGGCCGCCGCGGCGGCGATCAGGGCCATGCCCGCGGCGAGGAACGTCGCGCGCAGCCCAATGCGCGTGGCTACCGCGCCCCAAAGCACGCTGCCCACGGCCATCGCGCCCTGAAAAACCAGCAGGTAAACCGCGAGCGCGCGGGCGCGCACCCATCCGGGTACCGAGGTTTGCGTCGCGGTGGTGAGCGTGGAATTCACGGTCATCCAGCAGACGCCGGTGAGAATGAGCGCGCCGGCCACCGCGGCGTAGCTGGTGAGATAGGCGAGCAGGATATTGAGCGCGCCGAACAGCGCCACCGCGGCGCTGACCATGACGTCGAGCGAGAGCAGTTGGCGCATGCGGTGCAGCATCAGCGCGCCCAGAATGCATCCCACGCCTAGGCAGCCGAGCAGCACGCCATACCCCGTGCTTTCGCGATGCAGTTCCACCTTGGCGATCAGCGGCAGCAAGGACCATAACGCCGCTGCTGAAACGATAAAACTGCCCGACCGAAACAGCACCGAATGAATGGGCGGCGCAAAGCGCACGTAGCGCATTCCGGCGAGCATGGCCGCGCCGACGCGTTCGGTGGAGAGAGGCTGCGGCTGATGTTCCGGGCCACGGCGCCATAGGAAGAGCACGATCATCACGCCGACGAACGAGATGGCGTTGAGCACAAATGCCGCCCCGGCCCCAACGGCCGCGACGACCGCGCCGCCGAGCGCCGGACCCACGGCGCGCGCGAGGTTGAAGCCGACCGAGTTCAGCGCGATGGCGGCGGGAAGCTCGGTCTGCGGGACCAGGTCCGGCATGATGGCCTGCCAGGTGGGGCCGTTCATGGTAGCGCCGAGGCCGAGCGCAAAGGTGAGCCACAGCAGCGTCCAGGGACCCGTGGCGCCCAGCAACGTGAGTACGCCCAGCACGGCCGCGGCGGCGAGCATCAGCCCCTGCGTCAACAGCAGTAGCCGGCGGCGGTCGAACAGATCGCCAATCGCGCCGGACGGCACGCCCAGCAGGAAGACCGGCAGATTAGTGGCGGTCTGGACCAGAGCGACGAGCAACGCGGACGGCGCGAGCTCGGTCATCAGCCAGGCCGCGCCGACGTTTTGCATCCAGGTGCCGACGTTCGAGACCACGTTGGCCATCCACAGCCAGCGGAACCAGGTGTACAGGAGCGGCGTCCACGTGCCGCTACGCGGCGGCGAGGTTGCCTGGGTGGTTTCCATCTCGATGAATCAAGAGCTCAAGCCTTATTCTAAAGTTCCTGCCGGGGCAACAGGTGCTTTTGCACCTTGCCGAGGGCATTGCGCGGGAGCTTGTCGATGAGGATGAACGCGCGCGGCATTTTGAACGACGCCAGCTTTTCGCGGCAGGCGGCTTCGAGATCGCGAATATCGATGCCGCGGGTCGGGACCACGTAGGCGACGGGTACCTCGCCTCGCACGCGATCGGGCGCCGCCGCAACAGCCGCTTCGGCCACCCCGTCCTGTTCTTGCAAAAATTCTTCGATCTCGCGCGGATAGATGTTGAAGCCGCCGGAGATGATGAGGTCACTCTTGCGGCCGCACAGCGTGTAATAGCCGTCGCGAGAGCGCGTGGCGATGTCGCCGGTTTTGAAATAGCCCTCGAAGAAAGCGGCGCGCGTGGCCTCCTCGCGGCGCCAGTAACCGGAGAAGACGTTAGGGCCTTTGAGGTATACTTCGCCGGTTTCGTCGTAGCCCACCGCGCGGCCTTCGGCATCGAGCAAGCGCACCGAAACGCCGGGCAAAGGAAGGCCGACGCTGCCGGGACGGCGCTCGCCGACGTAGGGATTGCTGATGTTCATGAGCGTTTCCGACATGCCGTAGCGCTCGAGCGGGGCGTGGCCGAAGCGCGCGCGGAATTCGTCGAAAATTTGCGCCGGGAGCGGCGCCGAGCCCGAGACGAATAAGCGCATGAAGCCGCCAATCTCACGCGCTTGCTCGGCGGGGAGATCTAGCAGGCGGACGTACATCGCCGGGACGCCGAAGAACAGCGTGGGGCAGAAATCGAGGAACTCCGCCGCGGCTTTTTGATGCTCGAAGCGCTCGAGCAGGCGCATGCGCAATCCGCCGATGAGCCAGCAGTGCAGCCCGTTACCGAGTCCGTGGACGTGAAAGAGCGGGAGGGTGAGCAGGAAACGATCGGCGTTCGAAATTTGCCAGCAGGCCAGGAGATTGAGCGCGTTCGAGGCGAAATTGTTGTGCGTGAGAATCGCGCCCTTGGAAACGCCGGTAGTGCCGGAAGTGTAAATAATGCCGGCGGGAGTGTCGCCATCGAGCGCGAGGTGCGGACGTTCGTTCGGAAATACCGCGGCCTCGCGCGTGAGATCGGCCGGATGCCACATGGGGACGTGATTCGGGAACTCGCTGGCGGAGACCACGGCGGCGGGTTCGGCGTCGGTCAAGATGTGATTCAGCTCGCGCTCGCGATACAGGATGTTGATGGGAACGAAAATGACGCCGAGCTTGACGCAGGCCAGGTACAGGTCGATCATCTCGACGCAGTTGGCCAGGTAAACGCACAGCCGGTCACCGGTCTTGAGGCCGCGCTGGGCGAGCAGTTGCGCCAGGCGATTGCTGCGGGCGTCGATTTCGCCGAACGTGTAAGTGGAGCCCTGGAATTCAAGGGCGGTCTGATCGCGGCGGCCGATTAAGGAAAGATCGAAGAGATGAAGAAGGTCCAAATTTTGAAGGTAACACGCGAGGCGTGACGCTAGTAGATGAGATAGAACTTGCAGCCCGCGTTTTGATTGCACCAGAGGGTCTTGGTCGCCTTATATTCTTCCAACGTCATTCTGGGAAATGAATCCGTGAAAAGGTAGATGAGCGAATTCGGCGCGGTGCCTAAGAACCAGGGCTCGTTTCGAAGGTAGACCGCCTGCACGAACCGCGCGCTCAGCAGCTCCTTCACCTGTTGCATGAGCCGGATCCCATCGGGTTTCGTCAGGGATTTCAGGGAAACGTCGGTTACCACCCACACGAACGCGTTGTGGTCAAACGCCCGGACCCAGAAATACCAAATCGCGCCTTTGCCGGAGCCTACGTCCAGTTCCAACGGCTTCGCGCCAAATGGCCCGGACAGCTCCACGTATCGGCCATCATTGCCGCGGCAGCGCAGCGAGTAGGCACCCCTAATGAAGTAGAACAGGGCCTCGGGCATGGTTTTGGTATCGTGGGTAGCGATCCATTGCGCAGCGGACTGGCCGGTCACCTCCGAAGGGAACGGGAAAGCGGCTGTGCCGCGGGTTTTCGGATAGAGCTCCATCATGTACGCCGATTCGTGGATATCGGCGCTCAAGCTCAAGGCCCGGGCCAGAACGGCATCGCAGCTCTGGAACATGCCGTCTTCAAGTGCATGCTGATGAGTGAGTGGCTGCGCACGTGCGAATAGCGCCACGCATAAATAGCCACAGGTCAACGCGAGCCGCTGCATAATCGAAAGGTAACCTTCTTCTGAGCATCAGGTCTCACTCGCAGGAGCGCTGGATGCAAGCCATTCGAACCCGCTGTTGCATCGTCGGCGGTGGACCGGCGGGCGTCATGCTCGGTTATCTGCTGGCGCGGGCGGGCGTCGAAGTCACCGTACTGGAAAAGCACGGGGACTTCTTCCGCGATT
>JASIGB010000914.1:0-5277 GCA_030045355.1 Bryobacteraceae bacterium | reverse complement strand
TTGTGCCGGGGTGGAAGCTAGATTCCGTTGGGATCACCACCTATGAAATCTGAAGCTGGGAGGCGCGGAGTGTCGTTTCAATCACCAAAACTCGTATTAGCATTTGCATTGACTGGATTGCTGGGATCGGCGCCCGCGATGTTGGGACAGGCGGCTGCGCCGTCGTCGTCCACCCCGCAACCACAATGGAAGGATCGGGCCGAGTATGATTTGTATAATTCCATCGGCCAGGACCAGAATCCCAAGACGCGCCTGGAGAAGCTCCAGGAATGGGAGATGAAGTATCCCAAGACGGACTACCTCAAACAGCGCCGCCAGATCTTCCTCACCACCTACGCGGCCCTGAACGACGCCAAGGGTGTGTTCACGGAGGCCAAGGAGATCCTGGCGGACGATCCGAACGATTTCTCAGCCCACTATTTCGAGATGCTCCTCACTCAGGCTTACTACACGCAAAACCAGTCGAAGGACATCCTGGACGAGGGCGAGAAGGCCGCCAAGGCGATTCTGGACGGCATCAATACCCCGCCGCCGGGCGTGCAAGAGGCCCAGTGGGCGCAGCTCCGGCCGCAAGTGGAGCTTCTGGGTTACAACAATCTCGGATTTATCGGCATGCAGCGCATGGACTGGGCCGGCGCCGAAGCCAACCTGCAGAAATCTCTGATGCTCGATCCCAACCAGGCATCCGTCGATTTCCAGATGGGCACCGCGATCGCTTCCGAGAAAAAGGTAGACCGCATTCCGGCTGCCTTGTTCTATTTCGCGCGCGCGGCCACCTACAGCGGCAAGGGTGAATTACCGGCGGCGGGGAAACAGCAGGCGCTGGCCTATGTGCAGAAGCAGTACAAAAATTTCCACGGCAGCGACGAGGGCTTCAATGACCTGATCGCGGCGGTGAAGGCCAATCCGACGCCTCCGGCCGGTTTCACGATCAAGAACGCCAACGAGATCGCACAGGCCGAACAGGCTGACGAAGCAAAGTGGGCGGCCGCACATCCGGAAGAGAATCAATGGAAGACCATCAAAGCCGCTCTCATGGCTCCCGATGGCGCCATGTACTTCGATATGGGAATGAAGGGCGCCATGCTGCCGACGTTCAAAGCGAAAGTCGTGAAGCTTGAGCCGGCCACGCGGCCCAAAACCCTTATGGTGGCGCTGGAAGACGGCAAAGTGGACGGCACCATGGCCGATGCGACTCTGAAGTTCGACATGGCCCTGCCCGGAAAAGTGGACGAAGGCACCGAGATCACCTTCGAGGGCGTGGGCGAGAGCTTTACCCAAAGCCCGTTCATGCTGACGCTGACGGTGGACAAGGATCACTTGCACGGCTGGACCGGCAAGAATGAGCCCGCGCCCGTGCATCACCGCCACGCGGCGCAAAAGTCAGAATAGCTCCGATCTTCTTCAGGTGAGCCCGTTGAGGGCGGCGGCAAGATCCGCGGCGAAACTGCGGATCTGCTGCACCTGTTCAGACGAAGCCGGCTGCTCGAAGCCTTTCCCGATAAACACCGCTTGGTCTCCGCGCCAGACCAGCGCCGCAAAGCCGCGCTCGGTCATCAACCCGGGCGAGCCGATATTGCCGAAGGGATTTTCCGCGGGTTCCACGCGACGTTCGACGAAGGCGATGAAGCCGTCGCGCTCGAAGATGAAGTGCGAGGCGATCTCGGCCGGAACGATTTGAAAACCTGCTGCGGCGAGTTTCCCGAGAATTTCGGTCACATCTTGTAGCGGCCGAGATCCTCGTCGTCCAGGCTTTCCAGCCACCGCCGCTGTTCTTCTTCGTTTTGCTTGTCGGCGGCGGCGTTGGAGCGCTTGGAGCTCTTGAGCACGGACTCGTCGACGAAGATGGGGCAATCCAGGCGCAGGGCCAAGGCCAGGGCGTCGCTCGGACGCGAGTCCACGCTGATTAACTCACCATCGCGATCCAGCCAGATCACGGCGTAGAACGTGTCGTCCTTCAACTCGCTCACCACCACTTTGCGGATGCCCGTTCCCAGACCAAGCAGAAGGGTTTTGATGAGGTCGTGCGTCATGGGGCGCGGCGTCGAAACTTTTTCGATCTCGAGGGCAATGGCATTGGCCTCGTAGATCCCCACCCAGATCGGCAAGATGGTGTTCCCGTTGAGATCCTTGAGCACCACAATCGGCATGTTGGTGACGGGATCCATCATCAATCCGCGGATTTTCATTTCGACTTCCATACGGTCCCCCTTTAGACTACCGCCTCGCCTGCCAAAGAGTTTGGTCCCGCGCGGGTGACGCGGACGTTCCACGACGTGCCGGCGAGAGTGGCATCCTCGCGCGGCGGCCCCAGTTGAGCATGCACGAAGTTGAGCGTTCGATTTTGAGTGGTGCGCCCAATCCATTGCCCCGTGGCCTGATTATAACCCTCCACGAAGGCCTCCTCGACTTTGCCCACCAGCTCGGAATTGCGGCGGATCTGAATGGCGCGCTGCTTTTCCTGGAGGATAGTCAAGCGGCGGCCTTTTTCGTCCTCGCCGATCTGATCGTCGAGATCGAGCGCGGCGGTATTCGGGCGGCGCGAATATTTGAAGCTGAACAGCGAGTCGTATTCCACTTCATCGAGCAGCGCGAGCGTCTGCTCGAAGTCGGCTTCGGTCTCGCCGGGAAAGCCCACGATGATGTCGGTGGTGATGGAGATCTGGCGCCGCGCGTTCTTCATCCATTCGATGCGGCGCATGTATTCCTCGCGCGTGTAGAGGCGCTGCATGCGCTCGAGCACGTTGGACGAGCCCGACTGAACGGGCAAATGCACGTGATTGCACAGCGCCGGGTTTTCATCGATCGCGTCGATGATGTCCTTGACGAAATCGCGCGGATGCGACGTGGTGAAGCGCACGCGCTTGATCCCGTCCACTTCGCCGACCGCGCGTAACAAGCGCGCGAAATCCCAACCGGCCGGTGACGGATCGCGGTAGCTGTTGACGTTCTGGCCGAGCAACTGAATTTCGACGTAGCCCATGCGCGCCAGCTCGCGCGCTTCCCTCAGCACGCTTTCGCTCGTCCGGCTGCGCTCCGGGCCGCGCGTGAACGGGACCACGCAATAGGCGCACGCTTTGTCGCAGCCCTCAATGATGGTGATGTAGGCGCGATGCGGGTTGTCGCGCTTGGTGAACGGCGTTTCGAAAGCCTGGTCGTTATCGAGCGAAAGGCCGGTCACACGCCGATTGCCGGTCTCCAGTTGCACCAGCATTTCCGGGAGCTTGGCATAGCTGGCCGACCCGGCCACCAGGCTCACGTGCGGAGCGCGCTCGAAAATCCGCTCGCCCTCCTGCTGCGCCACGCAGCCGAGCACACCGAAAATTTTGTCCTTACCGGAACGCTTGAACTCCTGCAAACGATGGAAGACCTTCTGCTCGGCCTTGTCGCGGATGCTGCAGGTGTTATACAGCACCAGGTCCGCCTGATCGGGCTTCGCCACCTGCCGGTACCCTTGCGCCAGCAACGTCCCGATCACCTTTTCGGAATCGTGCGCGTTCATCTGGCACCCGAAGGTCTCGATATAAAAAGTCTGCATGCGCGGCTTTCGATTCCATTGTAACCGTCCGCTTGCTGACGCGCGCGGCTCCGAAGGGGCCGGTACTGACGGTTCCTACCGTAACGGAGAATTCATCACCGGAGGGGCCACTACATCGTGTAAACTAGATGTTTAAAGGAGGTGCGTCTTCAGCAGTACCTGGCTCTCAGGAAGTGCTACTGGTGAGCTAGCGCGCCTTCCTGTTCGAGCGATCCCCGCCCGGCTTCTGTCCCTCATTTTTCCCGACGATTGCCGCATTTGCGAGCAGCCGCTTACAGAATTTTCGCGAGTGCCCGTGTGCCGCGCTTGTCTGGCCAAACCGGAACCCCTTGCCGCGGAATATTTCTGCATCCAGTGCCGCGCGCCCTTTTTAAGCCGCTTCCCCTTGGACGAGCAGGGCCGCTGCGCGCTGTGCCGGCGCGGCGCGCTCGGGTTTGACGCGGCTTATTCGTTCGGATTTTATGAAAACGAACTGCGTAAGCTGATTCAACTGTTCAAGTACGGCCGCATTCCCACATTATCGGCGCCGCTGGGCCGGCTGCTCGGGCGGGCGCTTCCGCGCGAGCAGAACTTCGACGTCATCGTTCCCATGCCGCTGCACTGGCGCAAACGCTGGCAGCGCGGATTCAACCAGGCGGAATTGCTGGCGCGCGAGATTAGCCGGCGAACCCACATCCCCCTGCGCCACGCGCTCCGCCGCGTCAAGAATACCGCGTCGCAAGCTGGGCTCACCAGCGCCAAGCGCCGCCACAATGTTTCCGGCGCGTTTCAGGCCTCGCGCCGGGCGAAGAATCGCGGCTGGCTGGATGGCCGGGCCATCCTGCTGATCGATGACGTGATGACCACGGGCGCCACCGCGGCGTCCTGCGCGCGAGCCTTGAAGCGGGCCGGAGCGCGGCACGTAACGCTTTTGACTTTGGCGCGAGCGGACCGGCGATTGGCGGTTGAGCCGCTCGTTTCCTCCCGGAGATCTGAAGATGCCCAGTCTTGATCGATTGCACAAACCGGTTCTGGTGTTGAACGCCAGCTATGAACCCATCAACATCTGCGCCGCCCGGCGGGCGTTGGTGCTGGTGCTCAAAGGCGTGGCTGCCGCCGAGGAGGAGTCGCAGTCGCAGGTGCATTCGCCGCGCCATTCGATTCGCGTCCCCTCGGTGATCCGGCTGCTCGAATACCGGCGCATCCCGCACCAAACGCGGGCACTCTCGCGCAAAAACATTTTGATGCGTGATCGTTACACCTGCCAGTATTGCCACCGCACCATGCCGTCCGGCGAGTTGACGCTCGATCACGTGGTTCCGCGTTCGCGCGCCGGAGAGACCACCTGGGAAAACCTGGTGGCCTGCTGCCATCCCTGCAATAATCGCAAGGGCAGCCGCACTCCGGAAGAAGCGGGCATGAAGCTGGCGCGCGCGCCGCGTCCGTTCAGTTTACATACCAGCCGGCATCTGATGCGTCTGCTCGCCAAAAGCGACGATCAGTGGCAGAAGTACCTGTTCTATTGAAGATTCCAGGAACTGGAATCTTCAGGAATACGAGGAATACCAGGAAGACTAGGAATTACTGGGGCGGGGGCGGCGGTGCCTGAGGCGGCCCTTTGGGCTTTTCCTTCACCGGCGGAGCGGCCTTCACCGGACTGATGATCACGTGGGCGTTGCGGCCCTCCAGCCGCGGCTGCCCTTCGATCTGCCCGTGAGACGACAGGTCCTGAGCGAAACGTAGCAGTAGCTTCTTGCCGA
>JASIGB010000913.1:0-4262 GCA_030045355.1 Bryobacteraceae bacterium | reverse complement strand
GGAATCGCACCCGCACTCGGACAAATTGCACATCATCGAGCGCTATCGCCGGCCCGATCTCGGTCATCTGGACATCGAGATCACTGTCGACGATCCAGGTGTGCTGGCCAAACCGTGGACGCAGAAGCGTGTAGCCGACCTGGCCAATGAAGAGATTTACGAGTTCATCTGCACGGAAAACAATCGCGACGTGCAGCACCTGGTAGGCAAATAGCAGCGCCAATAGGGCGGCTCAGATCTCGGGATAGAACTCGAAGAACGCATCGAGCGACTGCATCAGTTGCTTGCGAATCTCGTCCTCCCCGCCTTCGAGCAGGTGCATCGCCACGTGCGCCTTGTTGCCGTTCTTCAGCGTGACTTCGGCGTCCTCCACTTTTTCGAGTTCGTCCGCCGGAAGCAGACGCATGCCGTAGATGAGTGCGAGTTTGGCCATGCCTCATTCTAGTGCACGCGCGTTCCCGCGCATGCACGTTGCGGGAGGCGCATCGTCCTTGTCGATGCGCGCGATTGGCGGAACAGGCACCTTAAAGTAAACCATGAGCAGCTGTTAGACTCAAGTGGATTGTCCTTTAAAGTCGGCTCGGTTATTCAGGCAATCGGTTGGGCTGTTCAGACCCTGGCCGCGTATTTCATCCCTCTGGCGTTGGACTTTATTCTATCGAGCCAAGAGCCGGAGACAATCCTGTGGGAGATTGCTAATTACGTCTTTTTCGCATTGGCAGGCCTAATCTTGGGAATAGTGGTTGCCAGCCTGATGTCCGGATCGACCGAGAGCGGGCGATGGGTCTGGGCGGGTCCAGCCGGATTGCTGGTCTTCTGCGCCGCTTGGGAAATCAGTACGGGACGTTTCGACATCATTAGCCTCTGGTTTGGAATGGGTGAGGGCGGCCCGATCAAGGCATTCGTAACCTGGCCGGCCTTGGCCTGTTGTACCTACTGGGCGGCCATGCGGTGGGCACGCCGGCGGCGGAATCGGGCTCCAGCGGAAACGGCGAAGGCTTAAGCACTGTGCCTGAAGAGCCAAAGGCCACAAGCCAATCGCCAGCAGTGGTAGGGACGCGTCAGTTCGAACTGCCGACCTGTCGCTTAGGAGGCGACCCCACCTTTCTTGTACCGCGCACAACGGCTTTATCGCCTGTGCGCTCCGCGAGCCGTCGCACGATCCGGCGCCATCTGGCGATCATGGTAGGGACGGGCAGATTCGAACTGCCGACCTGTCGCTTAGGAGGCGACCGCTCTATCCATCTGAGCTACGTCCCCGCATGGTGTCACTATTGATTCTAAAATACTTCGACGCTCGTCGCCTGCTTCATTCCATAATCACTGCTAGCCCCCATGGACAGCTAGCCGCCATGGACCTTGCGCTCGGCAAAATCATTGATTAGATTACATAAAGGCTCGCCAGTGAGCTGTTGGGCGTCCAATTTAAGGAAGGCAGGCCAGGGTGTGCATAGCGCATTAAGACTTTGTGGCATTTTGGCGCTCATCGGAGCGCCGGGATTGGTTGGGACCAGCTATGCGCAGCGTCCCGCAACAGGTTCTGCCTTGCTTGCGACGACGGCTGCTTCCGAGCGCGCTCTGCTCGATCAATACTGCGTCGTCTGCCACAATCAGCGCTTGAAGACCGCTGGACTTACGATTGACAAGCTCGATGTGCAACACGTCCAGGACCAGGCCGAAATCTGGGAAAAAGTAGTGCGCAAGTTGCGCGCCGGCATGATGCCTCCCACGGGTATGCCGCGGCCGCAACCGCCGGTCATGGAATCCATGATTTCGTTCCTGGAGAAAGAGCTCGATCGTAATGCCGGGCCCGATCTCACACCGCCTGGAATTCATCGCCTGAACCGCACCGAATACACAAATGCGATTCGCGACGTGCTGGGCCTGCAAGTGGACGCCACGAAGTTCCTGCCACCGGATGACTCCACGCACGGCTTCGACAATATCGCCGGAGCGCTGACGCTTTCGCCCGCGCTGATGGAGGCATATCTTTCCGCGGCGGGAAAGATCAGCCGCCTCGCGGTGGGCGACGTATCGGCCCCCGCGCAGGTTGTTTTTGAAGCGCCCGCCGACACCGCGCAGAACTACCAGGTCGAGGGGTTGCCGTTCGGAACGCGCGGCGGCCTGCTGATCAAATACCAATTCCCCGCCGACGGCGAGTATTCGTTCAAGGTCAAAGGTGTCACGGGGTATTTTCAAGCCGTCCTGGGGGGTATCAAGGGCGAGAAGCTTGAGGTCACCGTTGACGGAGAGCGGGTGAAGCTCTTCGATTGGGACAAGGAAATTTCGAACACGACAGGCGTCGGCCGCTCCACGCAACGGATTCCGGTGAAGGCCGGACTGCATACCGTGGGAGTGACATTCCTGGCCACCAACGATATCCCGGATAGCGAATTGAATCGTCCTTTTCAGCGCACGATGAACTCGCCGGGATCGATCCCCGGATACCTGTTCTATCCGCATGTCGGCCAGGTTTGGATCGAAGGGCCGTACGATGCGGCCGGGGCGCCCAACACAGCCGCCCGCGAGAAAATCTTCGTCTGCCGTCCGGCCAGTGCCAGCGAGGAACCGGCTTGCGCCAATCGCATTATTTCTGCTCTGATCAAACGAGCCTACCGCCGCCCGGCCACGCCGGCCGATCTTGCGACGGCGGGCCAGTTTTATCAAACCGCGCGGGGCGACGGCGGCAGCTTCGACGATGGCATTGAAGCGGCGCTCCAACGCGTGCTCGTCGACCCCGAATTTATTTATCGCACCGAAGCCGAACCCTCCGGGGTTGTCCCGGGCAAGAGTTACCGCGTCAGCGATTTGGCCCTTGCTTCGCGGCTCTCGTTTTTTCTCTGGAGCAGCGTTCCCGATGAAGAGCTGATCGACCTGGCGACACAAGGCAAACTCAGGGAACCGGCCGTCCTGGAACATGAAACGCGGCGCATGCTGGCCGATCCGAAATCCGAAGCGATGATCGACAACGTTACCGGCCAATGGCTGGGCGTGCGATCGCTGAAAACCAGCGAGCCGGTGGTGAACCTGTTCCCCGATTTCGACGACAATTTGCGGGCGGCCTACCGGCAAGAAGTGCAACTGTTTTTCGGAAGCGTGGTGCGCGAGGATCGCAGCATTCTCGATCTGCTCACCGCCAACTATACGTTCGTTAACGAGCGGCTGGCCAAAGAGTATGGAATCCCGGACATCTACGGTCCGCAGTTTCGCCGCGTGACGTTGCCCGCCGAGCTCGACATGCGCCGCGGGTTGCTCGGCAAAGGCGCGCTGCTGACGGAGACCTCCAACGCTGCGCGCACGTCGCCGGTCACGCGCGGCAAATGGTTCCTGCAAACATTTCTGGGCGTCAGTCCGCCGGACCCGCCCCCGAACGTGCCGGCGCTCAAGGACCAGCCGGTCGATTCGACGGGCAACGCCAAACCGCCCACCATGCGCCAGACCATGGAAGCGCATCACAGCAATCCCGTCTGCGCCTCCTGCCACACGATTTTCGAACCGATCGGGCTGGCGATGGAAAATTTCGACGCGGTGGGAACCTGGCGGACGTTCGACGGCGATAGCCCCATCGATGCCTCGGGCGTCCTGGTGGATGGAACCAAAGTGGAGGGCATCGCGGGTCTGCGCCAAGCCCTGGTGGGCCGTTCCAGCCAGTTTGCGCGCGTGGTTACCGAAAAGTTGATGACCTACGCGCTCGGCCGCGGAGTGGAATATAAGGACATGCCGCAGGTGCGCTCCATCGTGCGAGAATCGGCCACCAGTAACTACAGCTTTTCATCTATCGTCTTAGGAATCGTCAATAGCCCCTCGTTCCAGATGAACGTGAAACCGGCGGAGAATACACAACGGGCATCTCGTTAGCATGCATGTCTAATCAAGAGGAGAACGGTCATCATGTTTATCACTAAGAAACATATTTCGCGCCGCACGATTTTGCGCGCGAGCGGCACGGCCTTGGCGCTGCCCCTTCTGGACGCGATGATCCCGGCCGCCACGGCACAGACACAAACCGCGGCCGTTCCGAAGCCGCGCTTCGTTGGCTGCTTTGTGCCGCATGGGATGGCGCCCGGCGCGTATTGGGTTCCTGAAAAGACCGGCGCCCTGGATCCTGTTCTGCCGTTCAACTGGAAGCCGCTGGAGCCATTCCGCGATTCCAGCGTGATCCTGAGCGGCCTCCACACCCGGTCGGCCGAGCCGCCTCCCGGAGCAACCGGCGCCGACCATTGGGTAGCCGCGTGTTTCCTGTGCGCGGAGAAGCCGAAGAA
>JASIGB010000912.1:0-2841 GCA_030045355.1 Bryobacteraceae bacterium | reverse complement strand
CTGGCTTACCATATCGTGCCGCATCGCTAACCCGGGAGTTTCCCGCGTCCCGCCTCTGGCGATCTCACGTATCGCCGTGATATCCAGTCCTCCGCGATTTGGCATATAGTAACTCGCAGGAGGTTTTAGCATGCGCATAGCACCTACTTTCGCCGTGTGTTCGGCTCTCGCGGTTCTGGCTCTGCCGCTGGGAGCGCAAGATCGGCCGAATCTTTCCGGCACCTGGCAATTCGACAGCTCCAAGAGCGAACTGCACACCGCGAGGGCGGCTGGGGCTACCTGGGTGATCAACGAAGACGACAGCTCCATCCAGATCAGCGAAAGCGCGGACGGGCAAGCCAAGAAACTGGAGCTGAAGTGCACCACGGATGGGAAGGAATGCAAGCTCACGGGGGAAAAGGGGACGGCCTCCTTCTGGTATAACGGACCGCTGCTGGTCGAAATGGAGACCCACGGCGACCACGTCACCCGCTACAAAATGAAGCTGAGCGACGATGGCAAGACTCTCACCGTGGACACCACCTCCATTGTTCCCCAGACTCCGCAGGACGACGTGCTGGTGTTTCATAAACAGGCCTGAGGGTCTGCGTTGATTTACGCAAAAAGTGTGCTGGCCGGTTTAGCCGCGCTGGCGGTCACAGGCGCCCTGATCGTGGGAGGGGCATTCGTCGCGCCCCTCATCATGGAACAATCGGCGCTTCGAGCTAACGGCGGCGGGGTGGGGGTTTTTGTCAACGGCCCTTGGGTTCCCCTCTGGCTGATTTTGGCAGTCCCGCTTCTTGTCTTTACGGCGGTCTACTTTTTCGTATTCAGAAGATTGTCGAGACCAAGTTTGAGACCAACAGAGGGAGGAGCGCCTCGCTGATCAGGAAAGCAGCCGCAAGGATTTCGTAAGCCGCTCGATCAGGAGCGCCCGCGCCTCGGCTGGCGTCTTCGGGCGCGCCGCCGGCGCCGAAGCGCTTGATTGCAACGTGGGACCCAGGTAGGGGCCTGTGGAATTGCCGGGCGTAGGTGAGAGAAAGTCCATCAAACTGGGCGCGGCGCCATCGCGGGCGGTCAGCGAGCTCGACTTCAACCATCCCGATAAGCCAAAACAGTCCCAGACGGTTCTGATGATCGACGTGTGATCGAACGGGGCCTTTCCCACGGCCGCGCGAATGGTAGAACCGGCCGCAATCCAGGGCGACACGATAATGGCCGGCACGCGGCACCCGAAATAATTGAACGTGAACCCATCGACGGAGGAGTCGGCAATGTTCATCGCCGCCGGGAATTCCGGGCTGAGGCTGATGTTGGTTGGAGGCGGCGCGACATGATCGTACGTGCCGCCGTGTTCGTCGTAGGTGATGATGAGTAGCGTCGAATTCCAATACTTTTCGCTATTCCGCAGCGCGTTGTAAAGCTGGGCCAGCAGGGCCTCGCCCTGGGCCACATCGGTAGGCGGAGCAGTTTTGTGGCAGCGCCCCGGGTGATTCGAATTGGGCGGATAGGCGTACTGGGCGACGTTGTCGCTGTAGCGCGGCTCGATGAACGAAAACTTCGGCAGCGTACCCGCCGCCAGGTCGTCCAGGAACGTGGACGGCGTAGCGCCCAGCTTCATGCCGAAGGGCGCGGGAGTTTCGTTGCCCCAATCGAGGTTGTCGTAAGTGGCCACGTTGACGTTGCTGGTGCTCACCGCCGCGCGGTAGACGTCGGGCACGATGAGCATCGCGATCGAGTAATCGTGAAAATAGAGCTTCCAATTCGGGCTTGCGCTCCCGGGATAGGCCTTGTCGAGCGCGCCGAAAATGGACGGGTATTCCACCAGGTTCCCGAAATTGGCGTTGGCGAACAAATATTGCAGATCGTCCACCATGCTGAAGGCTTCGTGCAGGAACCCGGCGCCGTGCACCGCCGGTCCCGCGCAGTGGACGAAATTGCGATTGGTGAAGGTTTGGCAGGGCACGGAAGCGAACCACTGGTCGCACACCGCGTAGTTGTGGGCCAAGAACGCGCTCACCGGGACCTGCGTGGGCGTGAAATAGTTCATCACATCCGGATAATTGGCCTCGGGCACCGTGTTGCCGCCTGACAGCGCCGCGTAGTTCGTCGTAAAGCCCTGCATGTTGCGCTGAGAATTGGAATCTGCCCAAGGATTGATCTCCGGAATCTGCGCCAATCCGAAAATCTGCTGCGCCATATCGCTGAACAGTTCGCCGGGATCGTAGCCGGGGATCACAGTCCCGGGATAGGTCTGGCCCCCAACGTTTGTACTCTGGCTGTTGGATACGACCATCGGATTGCCGCCGTTCGGGTTGGGGTTCGATTCGTTGCCCGTGAGACCCTCCAGAGTGGTCTGTCCCGGCGGCGCCTGGTCATACGGCTGCGGATTGCCCGGATGGTACAGCCATCCCAGCAGATTGTCATAGGAACGGTTCTCCAGCATGAGGACGACGATATTGGTGATGTTCGGCGCCGGCGGCATGCGCGGCCTTTCTGCGCGGGCGCGAGTACGCCGCGCGGGAATATCGTCAGGATTATAGCGCGCGCAGATTTACTGGTTGTGACGGAATTTCCGTTTCAGGTCCGGATAGAATTCCTTCATGATGTTGAACAGCGAATCGTAGCCGATTTGCACGCCCATGCGCGTGAACACGCCGCCGATGTTATTGTCGTTCTGCGGATAGTAGCGGGGCGCACTAATTGCGCGTGCGGCTCTCACCCGAGCTGACGAATCTAAAGGTTGAGAGCATTTGCTTGATCGTAGAATATCCGGCATCGTTTGGGGCGGTGCGGATGGCAAATGTCTTTTGACCGAAAAGCACGTAGATATTCTCGCTGGCGTTCGAGTCGGTATCTCCG
>JASIGB010000911.1:0-4001 GCA_030045355.1 Bryobacteraceae bacterium | reverse complement strand
AGGTACCAGCGCCAGGCGACGATGGCGCCGACGAACGCCCGCGCGCTGAGGCCGAGCGATTCGAAAGTCTCCGAATGCCAGACGAAGGAGAGCGCCACGAGCGACAGCGGGATCAGCAGGCTCCAGGACCACCACAACGGCCGCAGCCAGATGTAGGCGATGACTAGAAAGGAAAAGACAAACGCCTCCGCCATGTGCCGCGCGCTTTTCGAGTTCAGAGCCGCCCACCGCATTGTTACTATTTTATGACACTCCTGCCGAAGCATCGAGATACGCTAAACTAGCGTTTGATCCCATGAAAATTCACGAGTATCAGGCCAAGGCCATCTTGGCCAAATACGGAGTCCCTGTGCCTCGGGGCGAAGTGGCGTTCACGGTGGATGAGGCGGAAGCAGCGGCGAAGAAAATCGGCGGCAGTGTGGTGGTAAAGGCGCAGATTCACGCCGGAGGACGCGGCAAGGGCGGAGGCGTGAAGGTCGCCAAAGACGCGGCGGAAGCGGCCGAGATCGCGAAAAAGATGCTGGGCATGCGGCTGGTGACGCACCAGACCGGCCCGGAAGGACGTATCGTGCAGCGGTTGCTCGTCGAAGAGACGCTGCCCATCGCACGCGAGCTGTATTTGGGAATTGTGCTGGACCGCGCGCAAGGCAAGCCGGTGTTCATGGCGTCGGCCGCGGGCGGGATGGAGATCGAAGAAGTGGCGGCGAAATCGCCTGAGCTGATCTTGAAAGAAGCGCTGGAGCCGGGCTACGGGCTGGCACCGTTTCAAGCGCGCAGCATGACCTTCGGGATGGGGGTTTCATCGGAGAGTGCGACCGCGGCCGTAGCGGCGATGATTGGTCTCGCGAAGGCGTACGATGCAGTGGACGCGTCGCTGGCGGAGATCAATCCATTTATCGTGTGCGAGGACGGGCGGGTTTTCGCGCTGGACGCCAAGTTCAACCTGGACGACAACGCGCTGTACCGGCACAAAGATTTGCTGGACCTTCGCGATTTGAACGAAGAAGACCCGCTGGAAGTGGAGGCGTCGCGCTTTAGCCTGAACTACATCAAGCTGGACGGCGATATCGCGTGCATGGTGAACGGCGCGGGCCTGGCGATGGCGACCATGGACATCGTGAAGTACGCGGGTGGCAGTCCGGCGAATTTCCTGGACGTGGGCGGAGGCGCGAACGCCGAGCAGATCAAGAACGCGTTCCGCATTCTGCTTTCCGATGCCGGCGTGAAGGCGGTGCTGATCAACATTTTCGGCGGCATCCTGCGTTGCGACGTGCTGGCTACGGGCGTGGTGAACGCGGCGCGCGAGCTGAACGTGAAGGCGCCCATCGTGGTTCGCATGGAAGGCACCAATGTGGAGAAGGGGCAGGAGATCTTGAAGACGTCGGGATTTAATTTCACGGTGGCGGACGGCATGCGCGATGCGGCGGAAAAGGTGGTGAAGGCCGCGCGTGAAGTAAAGACGGGAGTGAAGGCATGAGCGTCCTGGTAGATCAGAACACGCGGGTTTTGTTTCAAGGCTTCACGGGACGCGAGGCGAGTTTTCACGCGCAGGCGGCCATCGATTACGGAACCAAGGTGGTGGGCGGCGTGACGCCGGGCAAGGGCGGCCTGATGCATTTGGGGCTGCCGGTGTTTAATACCATGGCGGATGCGGTAAAACAGACCGGCGCGAATGCTTCAGTGATTTTCGTGCCGCCACCCTATGCCGCCGACGCGATCATGGAAGCGGTGGACGCGGGCGTGCCGCTGGTGGTGTGCATCACCGAAGGCATTCCGACCGAAGATATGGTACAAGTCCGCGAGTTCATGAAGGGTTCCTCCAGCCGGCTCATCGGGCCGAATTGTCCGGGCATCATTTCGCCCGGCAAATGCAAGATCGGGATCATGCCGGCGCACATTCACAAGCAGGGCAATGTGGGTGTGGTGTCGCGCTCGGGAACACTGACGTACGAGGCCGTCGGGCAACTGACCAAGCTGGGGATCGGGCAATCGACGTGCATCGGAATTGGCGGCGATCCGATCATCGGGACGACGTTTTTGGATGCGATCCGGATGTTCCATGAAGATCCGGAGACGCAGGCGATTGTGATGATCGGCGAGATCGGCGGGAACGCCGAGGAGACCGCCGCGGCATATATTAAGACCGACGTGAAGAAGCCGGTGGTTGGATTTATCGCGGGGCAGACTGCTCCGCCGGGACGGCGCATGGGTCACGCGGGCGCGATCATTTCGGGCGGGTCGGGAAAAGCGGAAGACAAAATGAAGGCCATGAAGGATGCGGGGATCACGGTGTGTGCGACGCCCGCCGAAATTGGAGAAAAGGTGAAGAGCCGGCTGTAAGCGGCGATATCAAAGATGGCGATCGAACAGACATTTGCAATCATCAAGCCGGATGCGGTGGCGTCGGGGCACGCGGGACAGATTCTCGCGATGATCGAGCACGCGGGATTTCGCATTCGGGGAATGAAGACGATCCGGCTCTCCAAGCAGCAGGCCGAGGGCTTTTATGAGATTCACAAGGAGAAGCCGTTTTTCGGCGGCCTGGTGACGTTCATGACGGAGGGACCGGTGGTGGTGCTGGTGCTGGAGCGCGAGAACGCGATTAAGCATTGGCGCGAGGTAATGGGCGCCACCAATCCGGAGAAGGCTGCGGAAGGGACGGTGCGCAAGAAGTTCGCGAAGAACATCGAGCGTAACGCGGTGCATGGATCGGATGCGCCGGAGACGGCGGCGGTGGAGATTCCGTTCTTCTTCAGTATGGCGGAGCTGATCTAGCGGCAGCTCAAGTTGCTTCTCGTTCGTCGATAAGAAAAAAGATGAGCGAAGCGGCAACCGGGAACGATACAATCTCGTTAAGTCCGAAGTTGAGATTCGGCCAATCACCCGTGGACGCCAGACCCGCGAAAACCAAGCGCAGCGCACATCCTCTTCAGGCAGGCCTCTTTGCGACCAACTCAGCAAAACGCCCACGTGCCCGAAAGCCATCGCTGAACGCGGAAGACAACACGCCGGAGGGGTTGCAGGCGCTACTCGAAGCGAACCGCTATTACCGGGAGATGCGCTGGCCTGAACCCTACGATCGCACGAGCCATCGTCTGCATCTCGGCGATGCCCGGGATTTGAGCTGGATCAAGGATCAATCGGTTCATTTGGTGGTTACCTCACCGCCATATTGGACTCTCAAAGAATATGCGGCGGGCAATCCGGACCAGATGGGGCACTTCGAGGATTACGAGCATTTCCTCAATGAACTCGACCGCGTCTGGAGCGAATGCGCGCGAGTTCTCGTTGGCGGTGGGCGGATCTGCTGCGTGGTCGGAGACGTGTGCATCCCTCGCAAGCAAGGCGGGCGGCATTATCTGGTGCCGTTGCATGCCGACATTCAGGTGCGAGCCCGCAAGTTAGGGCTGGATTGTTTAACGCCTATTCTCTGGCACAAGATCGCGAACGGCGTTACCGAAGCGCAAGGCAATGGCGCCGGATTTTACGGCAAGCCTTATCAGCCCGGCGGCATTATCAAGAACGACATCGAATATATCTTGTTTCTGCGCAAAGGCGGGGAATATCGATCCGTGCCCACGATGCAAAAGGCCCTCTCCATGCTCACGCGGGAAGAGATGCAGAGCTGGCAGCGATCCATCTGGACCGATCTGCGGGGAGCCTCCACTCGCGGCGGGCATCCCGCTCCCTACCCGGCTGAGCTAGCCGAGCGGCTTATCAAGCTGTTTTCGTTTGCGGGCGACACGGTGCTCGATCCGTTTGCCGGCACGGGTTCTACATCGCAAGCTGCTATCATCGCAGGAAGAAATTCGATCGCGAACGAGATTGAACCTGCGTATGTCGAGATAGCTCGCCGGCGCATAGCGACTGCGGTGCGCGAGCCTCGGCTGGTGGGGGCTACTGAGGCCCGATTCTTCTTTGACGGAGACCCGCACACAAAGCGAATACCGGCTCCTGAACGAGTTCCGCCGACTCTTTGAGGGACATCTCTACAAGCATCG
>JASIGB010000910.1:0-3405 GCA_030045355.1 Bryobacteraceae bacterium | reverse complement strand
CGCCGCGCGAGGTCTGCTCTACAACCATCGGAACCATCGCTGTCTCCTTAAGCCATGACTGAAAGCTGCTCGCAAGCGAACGCCGAGAATCGGGCGGCGCAGGTTTCCACACCGGCTCGATGCCAGCCTTCGTGCGTGAGTGTGACACGCGTGCCGTTCGCGTCTTCGATGAAGCGGACATCCACAGTTTGTTCCGGCACGGTTTGTTCCTGGCCACCCAGTGTGTGGGGTGGCCAAGCGAATTTCACGCGATGGGGCGGGTCCCATTCGAGGATTGTGCCCAGGTGCAACTCACGGTCCTCGGCCGCCGGCCACCATTCGGCGAAGCGTTCGGTGAAGAGTTCGAAAGCCTGATCCGGAGAGCAATCAACGTGGACGGTTTGTTCGATGGGTTCGCGCGTTGGTTTTGGTTCTTGGCGTTTTGCTTCCTGCATGGTTGGCAGTCTCCTGCTGGGCGAATTCGGAAAATGATTTCAGGGCGTCGCGCCACATCGATTCGATGTGGGCGCGCAGGTCAGCGAGGCTCTTGGGGTTCAGGCGGAAATAGTGACGGGTGCCGCGGCGTTCTTCTTCGACCAGACCCGCGGACTTCAGCACTTGCAGGTGCTGCGACACCGCGGGGCGGCTTACTGGGAGTTGGCCGGCCAATTCGCCGACGGTTGCTGGGCTTTTGCGGAGCAGGTGGACCAGGCTCTGGCGGGTGGCATCGGAGAGCGCGCCCAGCATCTGGCGTTGGTCAGCCATTCCGTGGTCAGCCATACCTTACGGTAAGCCATTACTTACGGAATGTCAAGGGAGGCGAGCCGGTAGGTACAGAAAACAGTATCGCGCTGCCAGCCAGCCTTTTCGTAAACCGCCTGCGCCGTGGCGTTGGTGAGTTCGGTGGTCAGTTCCAAGCGCACGGCGCCGATGCCGCGGCCATAGGCGGCGGCCCGATGAAGCAAGGCGGTTCCGGCGCCGTGGCGGCGGGCCTCAGGAGATACGAAGAGATCGTTGAGGATCAGGATGCGCGCCATCGAGGCCGAGGAAAAACTGGGGTAAAGCTGAGTGAATCCGATGGCAGTGTTGCCCGCAAAGGCGAGGAAGATGATCGATTGATTGTGGCTGAAGCGGTCGAGCAAAAACCGCCGCGCGCGCTCAAGATCGCTGGGCATGCGATAGAACACGCGATAGGCGTCGAAGAGCGGGACGATAAGGTCGAGATCGTCGACGGTGGCGTGGCGGACGGTGAGCGGCTGGAGATTCATTACCGATCATCTTACGGCGCTAGCGAAGCGCGGACATCGGGTCCATGCGCGTGGCGCGGAGGGCTGGCAAGTAGCTGGCGAAGGAGGCGACTACAAGGAACAGTCCGGCGACCAGCACGAATGTCGCCGGGTCGGTGGCGGTGACGCCGAACAATAATCCCTTCATCACGCGCGTCAACGCGAGGGCGGCCGCGATTCCGATGACGACGCCGGCTAGGGTCAGACCGAGGCCCTGGCCCACGATGAGGCGCAAAATATCGCCTTGTTGCGCGCCCAGAGCCCGCCGTATTCCGACCTCGCGCGTCCTCTGCGCCACCGAATACGAAATGACGCCCCAAAGTCCTACGATTGCCAGCAGCACCGCGACTCCCGCGAAGGCTCCGAGCAGCAGGAACGCCAAGCGCTGCTCGCCGACGGAACCGCTGAGCACGGCGTCCATCGTTTGGACGGCCGAGACGGGCTGATCGGGGTCGATAGCGAGCACCTGGGCACGAAGCGCGCCGGCGAAATGCTCGGGAGCGGCGCCGGTGCGAACGATGAGGGCGGCTCTTTGCGGGGGGAAAATGTGGATGGGAAAGAAGAACTCCGGATTGGTGTGGGCTGCTAGACCGCTTTCGCGGACATCGGCGACAATACCGACAACTTCCAGGCCCGGCGAAGATTGATCGGCGCCGAGCCGAATATGCTGGGCCACAGGATCGAGGCCGCCGGGATAGGACGGCCAAAAGCGGCGGGCCAGGCTCTCGTTGATGATCAGGACGGGCGGCGCGGTTGGCGCTTCATCGCGTTCGGTGAATAGCCGCCCGCGGCGCACGGGGATTTTCAGGGTTTCAAAATAGCTGGGGCTCACGCTCTGATACTGGCTCTGTACGCGCCGCTCGAGCGGCAGCGGCGCTTCGGCGGCGGGCTGGAGGGGAGCCGCCCATTTCGCGCCCGTGGGCACGGTCAGGGACACCGAGGCGCTGCGAACGCCTGATACCGAGCTGGCGCGACGGACGAGTTCGTCGTAAAACGTTGTGAGCTTCTGCGCGTTGCCATAGCGCGCGGGCGGCAGCGCAATTTGCATGGTTAACAAGTGGTCGGGCTGGAAGCCTGGGCCTTCGGAGTACAGGTGCAAGAGAGTGCGCAGGAGCAGGGTGGCGCCGATCAGCAGCATGATCGAGAGAGCCACCTGGAACGTTACCAGGAAGCCGCGCGTGCTCCAGCCAGACGCAGCTTTCGCCGCCGTTCCCCGGCCTTCGCCACCGGCATGCAGGATAGTGACCGCGTTGGATCGAGAAGCTTGGAGGGCGGGGAACAGTCCAAAGAGGATTCCGGTGCCAATGGATACAGCTGCAGCGAAGGCGAGCACGAGGCCGTCCACGCGAATCTCGGAGGCGCGCGGCAGTCCACCATAAGCATCCGCGGTTCGGTCGAAAGCGGCAATCGAGTGTAAATGCGCGATCGCACCGGCGCCCCACCAGGCGAGCAGCACTCCGGCCGCGGCCGCCACCAATGACAACAGAAGACTTTCGGACAGCAGTTGTCCGATCAAGCGGCTGCGCGCGGCGCCGAGAGCGGAACGGACCGTGAACTCGGCCGAACGCGCGTTGGCACGCGCCAGGAGCAGACCAGCGACATTGGCACAAGCGCCCAGTAGCACAAGCGTCACGGCGCCGAACAAGATCCACAGCATGGTGCGAACCCTCGCCACCAGGTGAGTGCTGAACAAAGCGCCGCGGATGATGACGTCCGCTTCGCGGGGGTGAGAGGCGTCGAATTGCCGCGTGAGCACGTCCAGTTCGGCTTGCGCCTGTTCGAGGGTCGCGCCGGGTGTTAAACGGCCAAGTCCGAGAAGAATCGGCGTGGTGGACCAACCCTGCGGCGGAATCGCGGAGAACTCGGCCGGGCGCGTCACCCAAACGTCCAGATCTGCCCCGGGAAACGCGAAGCCAATCGGGAGGACGCCGATGATGGTGTGGGGAATCGAATTCAGCGCGACGGTCTTGCCGATCACCCGCGGATCGGCATTGAACCGGCTGGACCACAGTTCGGAGCTGATCATGGCGACGGGCGCTCCGCCACGCCGGTCCTCTTCGGAACGAAAGCTGCGCCCCAGTACCGGCGCGACGCCGAGGATCTCGAGGAAGTTGTGCGAGACGCGCGCGCCTTTGAGCAC
>JASIGB010000909.1:0-2974 GCA_030045355.1 Bryobacteraceae bacterium | reverse complement strand
TAGAGGCTCGCACGCTCAGCGTCGTGAACGCGGCGAGCGGGGAACTTTCGGGTACCGTTGCTCCCGGCGAGATCATTTCGATCTACGGAGTCGGGTTGGGACCGTCGAGCGGGATGACGGTGATGCCGGAAGACGGCCAGTTTCCAGACTCGGCGGGCGGCGTTGAGGTCTTGGTAAACGGCGCCGCGATTCCGCTGTTATATGTTTCGGCCTCGCAGATTAATGCAGAACTTCCGACCAGCCTGAGCTTGACCGGCCGCCTGGGGGCCGGCATGGCCGACTTCCAGGTGGTTTACAACTCGACGACGCTTCCCGATTTTACTCTCGCTGTGGTTGGTTCAAGCGTGGCCGCGTTTCAGAACGAAGGATCGATGGCCGCGATCAATCAGGATGGAACGCTCAACAGTATCGCGAACCCGGCCGAGCCCGGAACCAGCGTCAGCGTCTGGCTGACAGGGTTCGGAATCTCGGGGCCGGTTGTGAACGGAAGCGTGGAAACCGCGGCGTCGAACTATTGCAGCACTTGCCTGATCACGTTAAATGACGGCGCCGCCAGCTTTACGGAAACCGTCGAGTACGCGGGAACCTCGCCCGGACTGATCGACGGAGTCACGCAGGTCAATTTTATGCTTCCGTCGCAACTGGCCTACGCCCAGGGGGGCGCGTGGGTTACTTTCGTGGCTCCCGGCGTCTCGCAACTGCTGGGGTGGGTGAACGTAAAATAACGTCACCAACATGGTGCCAAGAATTTGGCACCCGACGAGATTTCGATGTCGATTTTGGTTCTTGAGCCCGGCAGAGAGGAAGTGTGAAAACTCAAGGAGCCGGTCGGGAGGGAGTTCAGTAGGGGTTTACAAACGAAGTTTCTTAAGTTTGGAGAGTACGAAGGGGGAAGTTAAAGAGGAACGACCTCTGCTCCTTGAGCTTGAATTGATTTCACGCGGGAACAGGTTGCAAGCGCGTCGCCAAAACGCAAGGCCCTGATTTCCTAGGATTCACGGCCCGGAAGGGCTAGAAAAATTTACCAGATTGGTCTAGGCCCGGTGCAAATCCGGTACAGATTTCAGCCCTGGAAGCCATTCTGAAACGTTCAAGTGTCGATACTTGGACTCTGTCACGTCGCACTGTCTGACACCCAGGGCAAAGTGGGGCGCAGTTTCTGGGTTTGCTCGATCGAGATGATCGTGGCGGCTGCACAGCCCCGGTTGTCCAAGTATTTGAAAAGACAAACAGAACCTGCGATTCCAATTTTGACGATGCTAGCATGTTGTTACGACGGGCTATGCGGAGAATCAAAATCGTGATCTCCTACGACGGCACCGATTACCACGGTTGGCAGGTGCAGCCCGGGCTGGTCACCATTCAGGGCGCGCTGGAAGCGGTGATTTCGGAGATTGAGGGGCGCCATGTGGATGTCGCCGGGTCCGGCCGCACGGATGCGGGCGTGCACGCGCTGGCGCAAGTGGCGGCCTTTTCGATCGAGAACCCGATTCCGGTGGACAATCTGCGGCGCGCGCTGAACCGTCTGTTGCCGCGCGATATCCGTGTGCTGGCGGTCGAGGAGGCCGCGGCGGATTTTCATCCGCGCTTCGATGCGCGGCGGAAAACCTATGAGTATCGAATTTTTCGCGGCGAGGTCTGTTCGCCCTTCGAGCGGCGCTATGTGTACCACCATCCTTATCCGCTCGCCCTGGAGGACATGATCGCGGCGGCGCCGTTGCTCGAAGGCGAGCACGATTTCACGGCGTTTGCGGCGTCGGACGAGCGCGATGAGCTGGGGGTGTCGAAAGTGCGAACCGTCTTTTGCTCACGGTTGACGATCGAGAACGAGAGGCTGATTTATCGCGTGACGGGCAGTGGATTTTTGAAGCACATGGTGCGGAACATTGTGGGCGTGCTGCTCGAAGTAGGGAAGGGAAACGTGAACCGCGCTGGTGTGATGGCGCGCCTAGAACCCGGCTGCGGGATTGCGGCGGGTCCGGCGGCTCCCGCGCGGGGATTGTTTTTGGTGGGGGTGGAGTATTGATGAAGCGATACCGGTCACATCTCAAAGCGCGCAAGAAGTTGGCGAAAACGCGCGGCTTCGAAGTCGGGAGAGGGAATGACCCGCAAAGGCGCAATATCCTGGTGACAGCTATCAGCCGAGTGCAACCTTTCGCTGGATCGAACTCGGCTATCAGCGCGAACAGTCCTCGACTTTCCGGCTCCGAATCCCTCCCGCTTCGGGATAGAATAATGATGAATGCAGACTGCAGCCCAGAATGACCTCTACACCCCCGCGCAGGTTGCGGCAGTGACCGGCCTGCCGCTCGCGGCGGTGCACAAGGCGCTGGAGTACAAACTGGTCCGCTCGAAGGTCGTGCGCGAGGGACGTGCGGTCCAGCGACGGCTCTCGCGTGCTCAAGCCACATTCTTACGCCTGGAGGCTAGGGGCCTGAAATCGCTGCCATTAGCCGAGCGACGCCGGGTTGCGCAGGCACTTGAGCGGGATCCGGGGATTGACCGGATGTACGTCTCCAATGGAAGCGTAATTCTGATCGAGTGCAAAACGGCCCGAGAGGAAGTTGACGCCGCGCTTCGCGGCTTGGAGACTGCTGGGCGGATGGTCCATTCCGATCCGGAAATCTTGCGTGGCGCACCAGTCTATAAGGGGACGCGCATTCCTGTCCACGCCATCGCCGAGATGCTCGCGCAGGGGGCGCAGGTCGAGGAGATTCTAGCGGGCTATCCGGCGCTGACCCAGCAAAAGGTGGAGTTGGCGCCGCTCTACGCGAAAGCATTTCCACGCCGGGGGCGTCCTGTGGTGAGACCGTGGGCGAAGCGTCCGGCGCGACGAGTCACCCGACGGCGTCTCTCCGCTGGATGAAGTTCCTGATCGACGAATGCCTTCACACGTCGCTCGTGGACGTAGCGCATGCGGCGGGGCACCCCACGTGAACTTCCTCGGTCTCGGCGGCTGCAAGGACTGGGAGCT
>JASIGB010000080.1:0-2902 GCA_030045355.1 Bryobacteraceae bacterium | reverse complement strand
GCCGGGGAATGGCAATGGCCGCAGCAGGACAGCATCGACCAGCGAGAACATCGCGACGCTGATCCCGAGCCCAAGCGCCAGAATCATGCACGCCGATGCGTAGGGGGCTTTGTTCCGCCAAAGGGCACGCACGGCCAAGCGCAGATGCATGGCCCACATATCCAAGAAAGCCAGGGCTCGCATTTCGTGAACGGCCTCGCCAACCGAAGTTCGATTTCCTAATTTCCTGCGAGCAAAGGCCTCCGCGTCTTCCGGTGAGGCGCCCAGGTCCAGTTGCTCTTCGCGGAGCATGGCGATGTGGTGATCGATTTCTTGCGCCAGATCGCCGGCCGGCGCCACGCCTGTCGCGCGCGCGAACCACGCTCGGATCCGCTTCAGCATGGCATTTCCTAGGCGGGCCTCATCACGCGGGTTACTGCTTGCACGAGGGTCTTCCAGCGCGAGTGCTCGATCACAGCCTGTCTTCGCCCGGCCCTGGTGAGTGTGTAATAGCGCGCCTGCCGGTTGGTTTGCGAAACTCGCCACTCGGCCTGGATGAGGCCCTTGGCTTCCAGCCGGCGCAGTGCCGGATAGAGTGACCCGTGTTCCACTTGCAGAAGCTCGTCAGAGCGGAGCTCGATATATTTAGCGATTTCGTATCCGTTGGCAGGGCCTTGCTGGAGAGCCTGCAAGATCATCATGTTCAGGGTACCTTGCAGGATGTCGATCTCTTTGGATTGATTCGGCATCAGGCACAGTGTATCATTCTACAGGTAGAAGGGCTACCATGACAAAGAAGATGGGCAAGACCTTGTGCGCTGTGGCAGCCGTCCTGATGTTGATGACGGCATCGATCCCGGCGCATCATGCATTCGCCTCCGAATATGACGTAAACCGTGTCGTCACGGTCTCCGGCACAGTGACCGGGTTCACTTGGACCAATCCGCACGCTTGGCTGTACGTGAACGGCAAAGATGAAAGCGGCAAGGTCGCGGACTGGAGTTTCGAAATGGGCAGCCCCAACGGTCTGGTTCATCGGGGATGGAGAAAAGGGGAGCTAAAGGAGGGCGATCCGATCACCATAGACGGCTACGGAGCCAAGGACGGCAGGAATGTGGCCAACGCCCGTAACGTCACGATGCCCGATGGCCGGGAGCTATTCGGCGGCTTCCAAAGCACTCCGCGCGCGCCCGCGAAGCCAAGCCATTAGTCATTTCAGAACGTCCTCGATGAATCCCAACGCGCGGGGGTCCTGGCTTTGTCCCAGCCAGAACATCGCCTGTTTCCTTACCTCGGGGTTGCGGTTCGTGCGGGCGATTTGAATGAGCAGCGGAACGCCCTCGCCATTCGGCATTTGCGTAAGCGCGAAGACCGCCTTTTTCTTCACCTCTGTCTCGGGATCGTTTGCGATCGCGTCACTAATCGCGGATTCGGCGAGCTTTTGCCCTGCCTCTTGCGCCAGCCAGAAGAGGGCCTGGCCGCGGACCCGTGAGTTGGAATCGCCATGCGCGATGGAGGCCAGCGTACGCGGCGCCTGCGGCTCCATACTCAGCGAGAGTGCAAAGACGGCGTGTTCGCGAATTTGTTCGCTCGAGTCCTCGCGGGCAATCCGGCTGACGACTTCAAATCCTTTTTGGCCGCGAGCGCTGCCTAGCCAAAAAATCGCCTGCCGACGGAGCTTCTCAGGTTGATTGGCCGCGGCGAATTCTTCCAGAGCCGTATCCGCCGCCCCATCGGCGTGCAACGCAATGGCCGCGACCGCAGCATCCGCGACTCGTCCGTTATCGGATTTCGCGATCGATTCGAGGAACCGAATGCTTTCGCTCGCGCCAACGCCCGCGAGCCAAACAAACGGCAAGCCGCCGGCGTCGAGGTCGCATTCCGGTGTAAACATCTCAATCTTGTCGATCTGATGGTTCTCTACCCGAAGCAGAACGACGAGATCGGTGGGGCCTTCCAGCTTGACGGTCTGAGTTCCCGTGACGGCGACGTCGTGATTGCCCCGGCGATCCTCCAGCCAACACCCGCTCTGCCCACGACGGGGAACGATGGGTTCCGCGTAGCCCACCCATTCGGGCGATGCTTGCGCCCGGAGGATCGCGGCAAGCGTCGCGTCGAGACCACCCGCAACCGGGCGCGTCTCCAGGCGAGCATTCGAAATGCGTGGCTGTTGCGCCAGCAACGGAACCGCACTTACGAACAGCAACGCCAGCTTCATTTCGTCAAGATCTCCATCAGATAATCCGTGGCTTCTTTGGAGTGCATCAACGCGAGCTTGCTGATGATCTCCTTCTTTAAGTCCAGGTTGGTTTCCTTGCGCGCCATCGAAACCAGGGTCGTGGCATTGCCCTGAATGAACAACGCGTTCACGATCGCTTTCTTGTTGTCTGCACTGGTCTCCTCGGCATACATGGAAGTCAGCGCCGCGCCGGTTCTTTCGCGCCCCATCACACCCAACTGGTTGATGGCGAAATGGCGCATGCTATCGTCCTTCTCGCTCTTGGCAATCTCCAATATCTTGTCGGCATTGCCCGCGATCATCAGTCCCTGGAGCACGGCCCGCTTCACTTCCGGAGTCGCGCCGGGGGAATATAGCTGTGCCAGGTCCGCCGAGTCGCCCACGTTTCCGAGCAGCCGAATCGCGTGCAGTTTCAATTCCGGGTTGGATTCCGTCTTGGCCGCGGCCAGCAGATTTTCGCGGCTTCCAGCGATCATGAAGCCGTTGAGGATGGTGCGCTTCACTTGTTCGTCGCTGGAGCTTTTATAAATATTGAGCAAGAGCTGCAAGTTGTCGCGGCCGCCATAAATTCCCAAGTATTCGATGGCCTTGGACTGCAGATCGGGATTGGACTGTCCTTTAGCGACCCCGGCCAGAAGAGATTGCGCCGCGGGCGAATGGCTCTGGGCCAGGATAAAAAGGGCG
>JASIGB010000908.1:0-4021 GCA_030045355.1 Bryobacteraceae bacterium | reverse complement strand
TGCCGGCCGCGGCCATTTGCATCAGGTTCCAGGCTTTGTTGCCGACTTGGTCCTTGCTTGCTGACACGGGACCGCATTCGGGTGTTCTCGCGCAAGGAAGAATTGGGTAAAAGGAGTGGTCCATCGCGCGCTTCAAGCTTTCAGCTCGGTTCCGAAGAGGTAATCGCGAGTCATCAGCCCGGCCCACTTCAGCGCGTCGGCCGCGGATTCGAGGCTACGTCCCATTTCGGCGTACATGTGAAGCTGGCGGAAATTCCGCGCGCGCTGGACGGCGGAATGAATTAGCGCCCGCTCGGCATCGTCGGCGACGTGTTCCAATTCGGACAGCTTGTCGACCGCGATCAGAAAATCGTCCGCGTCGCCATCGGTGATGGCTCCGGCGCCGCGCGGCGTATAGCCGTGAGCGGCACGGCTCAAGGCCTTGACCCATTCCTGTGTGCCCGCTACCAAGGAATCCGCGAGCGCCTCCAGTGCGTGCAACGCCTCGCCCTGGGCTTTGCTTTCGGCGAGCAGCTCCAGCAGGAATGCAGCTTCTTCGAGTTCGTCCGCTGCGTCGTCCGCGGCTTCCACCACTCGGAATATCGGTGTATATTCGGCGCGCCGCCGCACAGCTTCGCGGGTGGCAGCGACCAACTGGTCCGCTTCGTGCTCGAACTGCCGCGCTCGCTTGCCGATGCGCTTGAACCCATCGCCGTCGGAACCCGCGCCAATCGCGCGAATTCCTTCGCGCACCAGCGTGGCGATCTCGAAAATGATTCCCGCGTGGTCGCCCGCCAGACGCAGGAGCCGCAACCCCTCGCCGCTGAAATGCGTTTGCAGCTCCGCCCGCACCCGGTCCTGGATCAGACCCTGCGATTGATGCTCGCACAGTCCTTCCGTGGCCGCGCGAAAGACGAACTGGACGAAATCCCGCGCCGCGTCGTTCCCCAGGACGTCACACAACCGGTCGCCGAAATGCATGGCGGACCCGCCTGCGGCCTCGATCGCCTGATTGATCAGCCGCGCGCCGCCAAGTTCCAGGAATCCCCGATGCCCGACCTCCGCCTCGGCGGCCCAACCGAGCAGTGCCATGCGTCCGGGACCGTCCAAGAACGTGCGCAACTGCTTGCGCGCGCGATTCCAGTCGATCAAAAACACCAGCCGCGAGCCGAGGAATTTCAGGTACTCGAGAAACTGTGAGTCGTTGGCAGCCTCGAAGCGGCCGGTGACCAAATAATATGTAGCGCCCTCGGCGAGCGCCGGCGTCTGGCTGGTTCGCTCTCCGCTCCACACGACCGCGTAGGACTGCAACATTTCGCGCAAAAACTGGATGCGTTCCGGATGAACGTCCGAATATGTCAGCTCCACTGTCAGCCCGTCGACATGGATAACAATCACATGCGCGTCCGTGCTGCCGATGTCATTCTGAATGACCAGCTTGTTTTGAGCGCGCGTCGCCGTGGTCCCCAAACCCGGGTGGCCGAATTTAAGTGGCGCCGTGCGATTCACGCCGGCCATGAACGCAGCAATCAACGGCCGGTCGCGGTCTTCGATTGCGTACACCGCTGCGCCGTCCAGCCGCTCTTCGGCCATCTCCGCCTGGACTGCGTTCAGCGCTTTGTGCAGATCCATGACGAATTGGTGAATGCTGTCCGCCTTGCCGTGGCGCGCCCGCGTAATGGCGCTCACCGCCTGCGCGGGGATCTGATCGTCCTGGCATGGAGGTAGCGCAGCCAGCAGCCGATCCATCCTTTCCTCGATCGGCCGCGCCAACACCGGCGTAGCCATAATCCGCAGGTCTTCCGTGATTCGCTGTAGGACCTTCGCGCACCCGGGTACGTGATAGTACCCATTTTCGCGCCGCGCCGCCGTGGCCAGGTCGTCCAGACCCGCGTCTTTGATGCCACACGCCAGGCGTTCTTGGCGCAAAATCGCCCCAGGTTGCTCCGGCCGGTCGGCGTGCTCAGCGGCCATCTGTAAGAGCGACAAGAAGTATTTCAGACGATCGTTGGCTGCCAACGCGGCATTGAGTTGGGTGGAACGTTCCAGCCCGGTCTCGCCGATCGCCGCCAGGATCTGCGCCTTCATACGGTTCCCCCGGAGTTCCACTTGCTAGGGTGCACATCGGCGTCCACCTCGGCGCTCTGCGTAGATCCCTCTACGGCGTCTTACGGCAGTACCATTTCAAGGCCGTCGATGGCGACCAGGGCCTGCACATTTCGTTCCAGTCCCAGGTCGCGAACCGCCACGTCGATCGCTCGCCGGTCGCCACGGACGATTTGCGAGCCGCAATGAGTGAAGATCGCTTTGGGAACCCGCTCGCGCTCGCACCACTCCAGTTGTGTCCGGATCGCTGAGTGTCCTACCAGGGCGTGGTTGGCATGATTTTTCGGGCGCAGGATGGGGCGGCGCAGGATGGGACGTAGCAAAGACGCGCCGTCTCCGATATACAGCCGGATGCCGCGCAGCGCTGCATGCGGTTCGTGGATGGAAACTAAATCGGGAACATAAAACACGGCGCTTGCGCCCGCGGTAATTCGATAGCCTACGGCCGGAGCGCGAAGCGAATGCTCCACTGGGAAAGCTTCGAACGTCATGCCGTGGATCGGAAAAGGAACGCGCGGAAATACGAGGACCCGGTCCGGCAAGGGAAAGCGGTCAATCGAGCGCCACGTCGCCTCGGTGGCATATACCGGACATCCTCTCCTTCCGCTCCGCGATGGCACGCCGTTCTTCAGCCCCCAGGCATGATCGGGATGAGCGTGAGTAAGCAGGATTGCTTCGGCGTCAACCTGGGCGCAGTTGCGCAGCCAGTCCGCGCCACGGTCGATGATCACGCGATGACCCAAATAAGAAATCTCGATGGAGGAGTGCCTGCGGTGCAGCCGGTTTCGGAGTTCGATCTCGCCGCGCGTGCCCAGGAACTTGAGCTTCACATTACTTGCAGCTTCCGCCGGGTGTGGGGTTCAGGTTCCGCACACGCCGGAGCGTTTCAGTGCTCGTTAGACGGGTTCGTCAGACGGCCAATCGGACCAGCGCTTCTTCAAGGGCGCGAACGATTTCTCGTCCGTTGTTTCCCGCGCGTCATCCATGTTCGAATCGCGCATGTTCGAATCGCGCATGTTCGAAGCGCGGCTATTCACGTCGCAAAACACATCGAACTCCGCCGTCCTTTTGAAGAACCGGCCGTACCTGGTCGTCGATATGAGATGCGTGCCATCTTCTGAAAGACGGATGTAATTTTCGCGCTCGAAAAATGTACTCATCGCCATCCCTCCTTAGCTCTCCACGTGGAGACAACTTGCACCTTACGTACCAGAGTGCCTTTGCGGCGTCAGCGAAGGTCATAGTCTTTTCGCTCACTAAAGTGGCCCACGAATTGCCGATAAGGCGTGCATGGCAAATGGAACAGTGGTTCTGCTGGGAAGTCTACGTGTGGAGCGTCCGGCGATGGATCACCTGGTATCGGTATTCGGATACTCGGTTAGGGAGGTGCCAACCCTCCGACACATAGGAAGTTTAGATGACGATATAGTGGCAGTTTTTTTCTCTCCGAGCGCAATGGGTCTGGAGTGTGATGAAGCTCTCCGGCATGTTCTCAGCGCGGCCCCGGGCGCGCTTCCCATCCTTTGCCATGGATTTGCCGAGCACGTGGATTGGCCCCGGTTGGTGGAAGCCGGCGCTTTTCACTCGCTTCCGATGCCCTTTAGCGCCGCGGAAGTCCGCCAGACGCTAGGATTCGTTTGGACTGCGAAGACCCAAGTCGCGACGACTCAAGTCGCGACGGCCCAAGTAAAGACCCGCCCTGAATCCGCACCATCTGCCGCCCCCGATACCCCCGCGGATCGCTACGATGACACCTCCCCCGCCAGGCTGCACGCTGGAATGGTCGCCTAGCGCGTGGTATTCCACGCAAGAATCCGTCGCAGGGTGGGGAAAATGCCTCACTTGTAGCTTCCCCGTAATACGGCCTATAGCGCCTTACTTCAACTCCTCCACCTGGAAGTCAGGCGGCTGTGCGAGCATGAACTTCGCCGCCGTC
>JASIGB010000907.1:0-6561 GCA_030045355.1 Bryobacteraceae bacterium | reverse complement strand
GCATCGTGCTCGGCCACGGCTCGGGCGGACGCCTGAGCGCCGAACTGCTGCGCGACGTTTTTCTTCCGCTATTTGCCAATCCGGTGCTCGATCGCATGGACGATCAGGCGGTGGTCGAAATCTCGGGCGCGCGCCTGGCCTTCACCACGGATTCGTTCGTGGTCCAGCCCCTGTTCTTCCCCGGCGGCGACATCGGTTCGCTCGCCGTCCACGGCACCATTAACGACCTCGCCATGGGTGGGGCGCGGCCGCTTTATCTGAGCGCGGGATTTATTCTCGAGGAAGGTTTTCCTATCGGGCAATTGCGGCGCATCGCCCGCTCGATGGCCGATGCGGCAGCCGCGGCCGGCGTGGCGATCGTCACCGGCGACACCAAAGTGGTCGAGCGCGGCAAAGGCGACGGTGTCTTTATTAATACGACCGGGATCGGGCTGGTACCGGACGGTGTGCGCCTCAGCGCGAGCCAGGCCCGCCCGGGCGACCGCGTTCTCTTAAGCGGCTCCATCGGCGATCACGGCATCGCCATCCTCGCCCAGCGCGAGGGCCTGGAATTCGAGACCGAAATCCGTAGCGATTCGGCCGCGTTGCACGGCCTAGTTTCACGGATGCTCGCCTGCGCACCCGCCGGTGCGGTTAGCACCATGCGGGATCCGACGCGCGGCGGAGTGTCGAGCACGCTGAACGAAATCGCGGCGCAGTCCGGCGTTAGCATTCGCATCGAAGAAACCCAGATCCCGATCCGCGACGAGGTCCGCGGCGCCTGCGAACTGCTCGGTCTCGACCCGCTCTATGTCGCCAACGAAGGCAAATTGATCGCGATCGTGGCGCCCGAGGCGGCGGATGAGGTTTTGCAAGCTATGCGGGAGGATCCGCTGGGTGCCGAAGCGGCCATCATCGGAACCGTAGGAGAAGAAAGCGCAGGGCTGGTCACTATGCAAACGGCATTCGGCTCCTCCCGTATCGTCGACATGCTGGCCGGCGAACAGTTGCCGAGGATTTGCTAATGCACGAAATGGGCATCGCCAGTTCAATTCTCGAAGCCGCCGACAACGAAGCCCGGCACTACCCCGGTCGCTGGCCGGCCAAGATCGCGGTCGTGATCGGCGAGTACGCGGGCGTCGACACCGAATCCCTGCGCTTCTGCTTCGAGGTTCTGGCGCGCGACCGGGTGCCGGCGCCCGAGCTTGCCATCGACTGGCGCACCGGCTCGGACGAGCTGAAGCTCGCCTATTTGGAAATGGAGGAATCTTCAGATGGAGAAACTAATCCTCGAGAAGAAAGTCCTGAGCGAGAACGATCAAATCGCGGCGCGGCTGCGTGAATCCTTCGCCCGCTCCGGCACCCTGACGCTCAACCTGATCAGCTCGCCGGGCTCGGGCAAAACCAGCCTGCTCGAAAAAACGCTCCAAATGCTCCCGCAAGGAACACGCGCGGCCGTGCTCACCGGCGACCTCCAAACCGACAACGACGCGCGGCGCCTGGCCCGCTACGGCTACCCCGTGCGCCAGATCACCACCACCGGCGCCTGTCACCTTGACGCCCGCATGGTGGAGAACCATCTCGAAGAGTTACTCACGGACCGGCTCGCCGGCCGCCTGGACTATCTCTTCATTGAAAACGTCGGTAATCTGGTCTGCCCCACCAGCTACGATTTGGGCGAAGACGCCAAAGTCGTCGTGCTCAGCGTCACCGAGGGGGAAGACAAGCCACTTAAATATCCCGGCATCTTCCGCAAAGCCGAGCTGATGATTCTGAACAAAATCGATCTGCTCCCGTATGTGCCCTTCGATCCGCAACTGGCGCTGGACAACGCGCGCCGGATCCATCCGGGCATTGAAGTAATCGAAACATCCTGCACTACCGGCGCGGGCCTGGACTTGTGGCTCAACTGGCTCGCCCGCCGCGCCGCAGCCAAACGAGCCGCCTTAAAGGCGGAGGAGGTGGAACATGCTGTCGTCGGACACTAATCTACAAGCCGCGCTGGCCCACCAGGGCATCTCGCGCCGCCAGCTCATTCAGTTTTGCAGCGCCATGCTCGGCACCCTCGCGCTGCCGGAAAAATATCTCGGCCAAGTGGTGAGTGCGGTCAGCAAGGCGAGAAAACCGGTCTTGTTATGGCTGCAGTTCCAGGATTGTACCGGCTGTTCGGAATCCATGCTGCGCTCCAGCCATCCCGATGTCGCCGAGGCCGTGCTCGACCTGCTGAGCTGGGAATACCACGAAGTGATCATGCCGGGCGCGGGCAAAGCCGCCAATGCGGTGCTCGATCGCGTAGTGAATGAGGATAAGGGAAAATACCTGGCGGTGGTGGAAGGCGCCATCCCCACCGGCGAAGGTTTCTGCAACATCGGAGGCCACAGCGCCATGGAGATCGCCAATAAAGTCTGCCGCAACGCCGCCGCCACCATCGCGGTAGGCGCCTGCGCCTTCGATGGCGGCCTGGTGCGCGCCGCACCCAATCCCACCGGCGGCCTCGGCGTCCACGAAGCCGTGCCCGGCATCAAGGTCATGAACATGGCCGGATGCCCGCACAATCCGGCCAACACCGCCGCGGCGCTGGTGCATTTCCTCACATTCAACGATCTGCCCGCGCTCGATCAGTACAACCGTCCGCTGTTCGCTTACGGCCGTATCATTCACGATCAATGCGAGCGCCGCGCGCACTACGACGCCGGCCGCTTCGTGGTGGATTGGGGCGACGAAGGCCACCGCAAGGGCTGGTGCCTGTACAAAATGGGCTGCAAGGGTCCCGCCGCCACGTTTAACTGCCCCGTGGAAGGCTGGAACGACCATACCAGTTGGCCGGTGCGCGCCGGCCACGGCTGCATCGCCTGCGCCTCGCCGCGCTTCTGGGACCACATGTCGCCGTTCTACGATCGCGTGCCCTCGGTCCCCGGCTTCGGCGTCGAAGTTACCGCCGGGCAAATCGGCTTAGGATTAGTCGGCGCCACCATCGCCGGCGTCACCGCGCACGGCCTGATTCAGATGATCAAGCCCGCGCCCAAGCCGCCCGCGGATGGCCCTTCCGCACCCGCATCCCCCGAGCCCGCGCGGACCACTCAACCGGTGGCGCATGGCAATGGCGGCGTCACGGCCACTAGAAAGGAAAACTAACATGGCACGCCTGGTAGTAGATCCGGTCACTCGCATTGAAGGCCACCTGCGCATCGAGGCCCAGGTGGATTCGGGAAAAATCTCCGACGCCTGGAGCGCCGGAACCATGTTCCGCGGCATCGAAATCATCCTGCGCGATCGCGACCCGCGCGAGGCCTGGATCTGGGCGCAGCGCATCTGCGGCGTCTGCACCATGGTGCATGCACTCGCCAGCGTCCGCGCCGTCGAAGACGCGCTGCAAATCGAAGTCCCCGAAAATGCGCGCCTGGTCCGCAATCTCATCGCCGGCTCGCAGATGGTCCAGGACCACGTCATTCACTTCTATCACCTGCACGCGCTCGATTGGGTGGACGTCACCGGCGCGCTCAAAGCGGATCCCGGAAAGACCTCGCAGCTCGCCCAATCCATCTCCAACTACGAAAAATCCAGCACCACGTATTTCAAGGGCGTGCAGGATCGCGTGAAAGGCCTGGTCGCAAGCGGCCAGTTGAGCCTGTTCACCAGCGGCTATTGGGGCCATCCGGCCTATCATCTGCCGCCGGAAGCCAACCTGCTCGCCGTGGCGCATTACCTCGAAGCCCTCACTTGGCAGAAGGACTTCATCCGCATCCACGCGCTGCTCGGCGGCAAGAACCCGCACCCGCAGACCTTCCTGGTCGGCGGCATGTCCACCGCCATGGACCCTAATGAACCGTTCGCGGTCATCAACCCGGACAGCATCGGCAAGCTGCGGGACCTGGCGCGCAACGCCAAGAAATTCGTCGACCAAGTCTACATCCCCGACGTCCTCGCGGTCGCCGGCTTTTATAAGGACTGGTTCACGCGCGGGGAAGGGGTCGGCAATTTCCTCTCCTACGGCGATTACGCCTCGGCCGATCAGGGTGACGCCAGTTCCTTCCTCTTCCCCCGCGGCGTCGTGCTGAACCGCGACATCTCCAAAGTCTACCCTGTCGATCCGGCCCAGATCACCGAGTCGGTGAGCCACGCCTGGTACGATTATTCCGACGGCGACAAGCCGCGCCATCCCTACGAAGGCGAAACGAATCCTAACTACACGGGTCCCAAGGCGCCTTACGATTACCTGGAAGTCGATAAAAAATACTCCTGGCTCAAATCGCCGCGCTATCAGGGCAAGCCCATGGAAGTGGGTCCGCTCGCCCGCATGGTAGTCGGCTACGCGGCCGGACAAAAGGAAATCCGCGCCGCCGTCGACGGCGTGCTCAAGTACTTCAACGCCCCCCCCACGGTGCTGTTCTCCACGCTCGGCCGCATCGCGGCGCGCGCTATCGAATCGCAGATCATGGCCAATCACCTGGAAGACTGGGTCGATCAGCTCGACTCCAACATGGCCCACGGCAAGGTGGCCATCTGCAACACCACCAAATGGAACCCCAGCACCTGGGCCGCTTCCAGCCGCGGCTTCGGCTGGCACGAAGCGCCGCGCGGATCGCTCGGCCATTGGGTGGAGATCGAAGGCAAGGGCATCAAGAATTACCAGGCCGTGGTCCCCACCACCTGGAACGCCGGCCCGCGCGACGGCCAGGGCCAGCGCGGCCCTTATGAAGCGTCGCTACTCTCGACGCCGGTCGCCGACCCCGAGCGCCCGCTCGAGATCCTGCGCACCATCCATTCCTTCGATCCCTGCATCGCCTGCGCCGTGCATGTCCTCGATGCGCGCGGCCGCGACTACACCATTCCCACAACGCGCCTCGGCGCGGGCCGCAAGGCCGGTTAGGAGGAACTCGCCATGGCCACTCAAGCACTCTCGGGCGTCGAAGCGACGGCGCCCGTCTACGTCTGGCAATACCCGCTGCGCTTGGTCCACTGGGGCATCGTGATCTCCATCGGCGTGCTCGCGGTCACCGGCTACTACATCCATGACCCGTTCATCTACGGCCTCTCCAACCGGCCGTTCCTGATGGCTGAGTTCCGCTTCGTTCACGAAACCTTCGGCATGCTGTTCACCGCCCTTCTGCTCCTGCGCATCTACCTCTTTTTCGGCGGCAACAAGTGGGAGGGCTGGCGCGAATATATTCCCACCAAGAAAGAGCACTTCCGTGAAATGTGGGAGATGGTGAAGTTCTACACCTTCATCCGCCCGCGCCCAGTCTCGAAAATCGGCCACAACCACCTGGCCGCCATGTCCTACGTCGGCCTCTACGCGCTGGTTCTGGTCGAAGTTCTCTCCGGCCTGGTGATGTACCAGCGCCTGCTCCACAACGCGTTCCTCCTCGCTCTGGTCGGCTGGATTCCGCGCCTGGTCAACATCCAAACGCTCCGGCTGATCCACTTCTTCCTGATGTATGTGTTTATCGCCTTCGGCGTCTTCCACGTCCACCTCGCGATGCTGGTTTCGCGCTTTGAAAAGCACGGCCTGATGGACAGCATCTTCATCGGCTACAAAGTGATCCCGGTGGACGAAATCGAAATGGAAGCCCGCAAAGACAAGGTGAGCCCCCGATAACGCCATGACGTGTGAACGCCGTACGCTCGTCCTCGGTTTAGGAAACCTGGTCCATTCCGACGACGGACTCGGCGTTCACGCAATCCAGATCCTGCAGCGCGATTCCCGTGTCCCCTCGCACGTGGTTCTCCTAGACGGCGGCACGCAAGGCTTGGCCTTGCTGCCGCACATCTCGGCCTTCGAGCGCATCATTGTGGTCGACGCCCTCGACGTCGGCGAACCCCCCGGTACCCTGGTGCGCCTGGAAGGCGACGCGCTCCGCCATCTGCCCGGCAAGCCTAGCGTTCACCAACTCGGTTTCGCCGACCTCATGGTTGCGCTCGAACTGTTGGGCGAATCCCCCGAGCAGATCGTGCTCTTCGGCATCCAACCCCTGTCTCTCGATTGGGGAACCGAATTGACCCCGCCTGTCCGCGATGCTCTCGAAAGAATCCCGGATCTGGTGATCGAACAATTGCGGGCCTGGGAAGATGATGCGGATCCTGCACGCGCTAGCGCGTCGGCTGCAGATCCTGCGCGCGTTCGCGGCGCATCCCTTGGATGACCGCCAGTAAATCGTAGTGCGGCACCGCGCGCTCCGGGAAAAAGCTGTTGACGGCGTCCTGCTCGGTCTCGAAAACGTCGAATACCGTTTCCAGCTTCGCCACCAGCAGGGTCTGTAGATGAGCCGGCCTCAAGTTTGCCAGCGCCAGCCCACCTCCGGCTCGGCGCAGTTCCGCGCGCGCATACAACAAAGTGCCTAGTCCGGCGCTGTCGATCTTATCTACCCCCCCTAAATCGAGCACCAGCCGCACCCTCCGCGCTGCGATCGCGTGCCGGATCTCATCGTTCATCTCGATGTCCTCCGGCCCGAACGTCAGCCGCCCGTCTAATTTCAGGACCCAGATCCCCTCTTTCTCGCCGCGGGTGATTCTTAACGCCATGGCTTGTGACTCCTGGCCAATTAGATCGCAAGACGGGGGCCACTCGGCATCTTGAGGAAA
>JASIGB010000906.1:0-3300 GCA_030045355.1 Bryobacteraceae bacterium | reverse complement strand
ATGTTTGCCAGGTTCATACCAGAACCGCGCGTTGAAGGACTCGCGCGCCCGCTCGGCGGCCCGCGCCACACGCTCGGCGTCTTCGCGCTCGTTCTCCTCGATGAGCCAGCCTTCCAGCAGCTTCAGCGCGTTGTACCACAGCCCGTTGATCTCCACCACTTTGCCGCGGCGCGGCGTCACCACCCAGTCCTCCACCTTCGCATCCATCCATGTGAGTGCGTATCCATCCGCGCCCTGCCGCAGCAGTCCGTCTTTAGGATCCACACCGATGCCGAACGCCGTGCCGCGCATGTGCCATTCGAAAATATCCAGCAGCTTGGGTAGCACCATCTGGAGAACCGAGCGGTCGCCGGCGAGCTCGGTGTAACGGTCCAGCGCGTGAAAAAACCATAGCGTCGCGTCGGCGGTGTGGTAAAGACCTTGGGTGTGGCGCTCGGGAAACAGATTTGGGATCAAGCCGTCGCGAATGTAATGGGAAAACGTCCGCAGAATCCAGGCGCCCTCGGCGTAGCGGCCGGTGGAGAGCGTCAGGCCTTCAAGCGAGATCATCGTGTCGCGGCCCCAGTCGGTGAACCAGTGGTAGCCGGCAATGACCGTGCGGATCTCGTCGCCCACGGCACGAGCGCGCGTGGCATCGTCGGTCCGTCCCGCGGGCGTAATTAAGAACTGGTCGGCGGCCCAAACTAGTTCGGCTGCCGTCGCGTGCTCCTTTACGAATTCGGGAAGGCTTTTTTCCAACGTGCTTGCTGCCAGCGTCAGCAACCGCCGCTTGCGGTCCGATTCCGATAGGCGCGCCAGTGCCGGGCTGAGCGCCCGCATATCGTCCCAGGATTGCGAAGACAGAATCAGCGTCGCATCGCAATACTTCTTCAAATCGGCATGGAAGAAACCCGGACTCCACAAATCTCCGTGGGCCGGATAGCCGCGGCGTTCCTCGATGACGTAAGTGACTTTCTCGATCCGCATGCGGTCTACCGTCAGCGCCGCGTTTTGGCCCGCAAAGAGAATCCGCAAAGGTGAGATATCGGCGCCCGAGGAAATTTCGTAGCGATCCTCGCCGACCGTCAACGTATACGTGGATTCCAGTGGCGCGCTGACCGGTGTCTCATGCGGACGAAAGTGAATCGACGGCCGCAGCACCAGCCGAACACGCTCCTGATCCGAAAGCAGCGAATAATGGATGAACACTGTGTTTTGTCCATGCGGCAGCACTAACCGCTTCTCGATCACGATATCGCCGGCCTCGAAGCGCCAAACCGGCGTGCCGGATTCGAGCCTGAATTCGCTCACGTATTGCATGACGTGGAGGTTCCCCGGCCCACCCCCGCGTTCCTGACCGCCCAGTTGCACGAATTTGTTCCCGGGAAGTTCCAGGCGCTCGGTCAATTCGTTGAGCATCATCACGCGGCCGAATGGCGCGGGAAGCGCCGCCACCAGATAGCCGTGATAGCGGCGGGTGATTACGCCGGACAACGTGCCCGAAGCGTAGCCGCCCAGGCCGTTGGTCACCAGCCATTCGCAACTGAGGCCCGGGTCGGGGAATCGGCCGTCGTCGCCCGGCCACGGCATTCGAATAACCAGGTCATCCATACGGTTTTAACACCTTGGGCGTCAATACGAAGGCCGCATGGCCGGGGACTCGCCAATTCTCGTCCGTGTCGAGCGGCGGTGTGCCGATGCCGCCATACTTCGGATCTTCGCTCGACCATAAGATGATCCACGTGCGATCTTCCGGCGGCGCGAGCAGCGGCTCGGGCGCCGGATCCAGATGCAAATCCACGCCGAGATTCACCAACAACAACCGGTCGTCGCCCCGATCACCGAAAAAGCGCAATACGAACGCCTCGGAAGAAAGCACCGCCCCGTCCAAACCGCGCGGCTTTTGCGCGCGAAACACCGGCTCCTCACGCCGCAGTTTCAACAGGTCGCAATGCAGATCGTAGATCTCGCCATGCGTCTGCCGTTCGCAGAAATCCAGTTTGCTGCGCTCGAAAGTAACTGGATCGCCGGGATCCGCAAAGCGCTTCTGAACCTCCTCAGTCGCCAAACTGCGGAACTGCGCGAGAAATTCGGCGCGGCCTTCGCGAATCTTGCGGGCCAACTCCGGCGTGTGATCGGCAAAGAAAAGAAACGGGCTGGACGCTGCGAACTCCTGGCCTTGAAAAAGCATTGGCGTCCCCGGTGCGAGCAGCAGTAGCGCCGTCAGAGCCCGCAGTTTGCCCGGGGAAGCGAGCATGTGGCAGCGCTGGCCATAAGCGGAGTTGGCAACCTGATCGTGGTTCTGGATGAAATTGACGAACGCCGCCGGCGCCAGATCCAGCCCGGGCGTGCCGCGGCGCTTCTTTTGCCATTGGTAGCGCTGGCCTTGGTAAAGATAGCCGTACTTGGCCGATGAAATGAATTCCTGTGGCGTCCCCAAGTAATCCGTGTAGTAAGCTTCGTTGCGGCCCGTCAGAGCCACCATGGCGGTGTGATGGAAATCGTCGTTCCACAACGCATCCAGTCCGTAGCCGCACTGTTCCGGCGCTCGCACCAGCTGGGTCTCTTGCGGTTCGTTTTCCGCGATGATAATCACCTCCCGCGGCGCGGCGCGCCGGCGAACTTCGCGCGCGATCGCACGCAAGATGTGATCCTCGGAGCAGTCGTGGATGTCTTGCGTCGCGTCCAGGCGCAGCCCATCCAGGTGGAATTCCTCGATCCAGTAGCAGGCGTTCGCGATGACGAACTCGCGCACCGGCCCGGACTCTCGCCCGTCGAAGTTGATGGCCTTGCCCCAATCCGTGGTTTCTGCGCAAAAAAATTGTGGCGCGAATTTCCCCATGTAGTTGCCATCGGGCCCCAGATGGTTGTAAACCACATCCAGAATGACGCCCAGCCCCAGCCCGTGCGCGCGATCGACGAAGCGCCGGAAATCATCGGGCCTTCCATAAATGTGCGCCGGCGCAAACCACTGCACGCCGTCGTACCCCCAGCCGAAGCGCCCCGGGAATTCACCCACCGGCATTACTTCCAAGACCGTGACTCCCAACTCGGCGAGACGCGGCAGCTCCGCCATCGCGCTCAACCATGTGCCTTCGCGCGTGAATGTGCCGATGTGCATCTCATAAATCACCTGATGCGGCAGCGCGACGCCGCGCCAGCTCGAATCGGTCCAGGGAAATGGAGTCGCGTCGATGATTTCGGAAGACCCGTGCGGACCCTCCGGCTGGAAGCGCGACACCGGATCGGGGCACAACCCGCCGCCATTTAGCCTGTACTGATAGCGCGAGCCCACAACCGCGCCATCCACCCCGCCGGAAA
>JASIGB010000905.1:0-5639 GCA_030045355.1 Bryobacteraceae bacterium | reverse complement strand
GATTGCCGGCGATCAGGAACCGCAGTGGCCAATCGGCGCAGTGGCGGATGCCGATGCGCGGCGTGGCTTTGATTTCGAAGGGCGATTCGTCGAAGGGGCGGCGGACCTGGAGCGGTCCTTGGACCAGATCGGCGCCGTTCAGCTTGCGCGTGATGCCCATGGCGAGCGTGAGTTTACCGGGGCCGGAGGCGAGATCTTCGACGCCCTGCGCCTGGGTGGACCGACGAGCCCGCCGCCGCCGCATGAGGTCCAAGCCCGCCAGCGGCTCGAGCGCGCGGATCAACACGCAGCCGGCTGCGCCTTCGGGTTCGGAAACGAAATTCAGGCATTCGTACATGCCGTAGATGAAGTAGACGTAGGCATGGCCGGGCGGGCCGAACATGACGCGCGTGCGAGCAGTGATGCCGTGCCAGGCGTGGGCGGCGCGATCGTTTACTCCCAGGTAGGCTTCCACTTCGACGATGCGTCCGGCCGCGCTGCCGTGCACGAGAATTTTTCCTAGACAGTCGCGCGCCACTTCGGTGGCGGGGCGCGCGTAGAAATCGCGCGGCAGCGGCGCGGAGCCAGAAACGATTTGCGAGAGGGGAATGCCGGTTGCTTTTTGTATGATTGGAGATTAGCATGCGGCTATTCACTGGGATCGACCTGCCGGACGACGTGCGGGAGAGGTTGGAAAGGCTGCTCATGCATCTGCGGCCCTGCGCGCATTTGAAGTGGAGTCCCGTATACAATCTGCACGTGACGCTGAAATTCATCGGCGAGTGGCCGGAGGAGAAATTGCCCGCCCTCGAAGCGGCGCTGCGCGCCGTGCTCCCGCGCGATCCGATTCCGGCCGAAGTGACGGGCCTGGGGTGGTATCCGAACCCACATCATCCGCGGGTGTTCTGGGCGGGCGTTCAAGGTGGGGAAGAGCTTCCGAAACTAGTGAGAGATATCGACGCCGCGACCGGGCCGCTGGGGATTGCGCCCGAAGACCGGATGTTCAACGCGCATCTGACGCTGGCGCGCATCAAGGAGCCGGCGCCCCTGCAGGCGTTGCGTAGCGCCATCGCGCAGCTTGAATCGGTGGAGTTCGGCTCGTTCAGCGTGGACCGGTTCTATTTGTTCCGCAGCCAACCGGGTTCGGCCGGCTCCATTTATACGAAGCTTGCGGAGTATCCCTTTCACGCACAATGATGCCGCTCGTTGCGCTCGTGGCCGCCTTCCTCATCGGGGGCATTCCCTTCGGATATTTGCTGGTGCGCTGGAAAACCGGCCAGGACGTGCGCGAAAAAGGCAGCGGCAACATCGGTGCGACGAACGTGTTGCGGACTACCGGGCGCGCGGTCGCGGTGGCCACGCTGCTGCTCGATATCGGCAAGGGGGTACTGGCGGTTTGGATCGCCGATAAGCTTTCCGGCGGCTCGGCGTTGTGGATGAGTCTTGCGGCGCTGGCGGTGATGGCGGGACACGCGTATCCGGTGTTCCTGAAGTTTCATGGCGGCAAGGCAGTGGCGAGCTTCATCGGCGCGTTCCTGTATTTGACGCCAGTGCCGATGATTTGCGCGCTGGTGGTGTTCGTCATCGTGGTGGCGGCGACGCGGCAGATCTCGATGGGCTCGATCGTGGCCGCGGGGAGCCTGCCGCTAGCCGCGTGGCTGATCGAACATCCGCCGCTGATCGTGATTCTGGCGGCGCTGGCGGCGGGCGTGTTCTTGATCTACCGGCATCGGGCGAACATCGCGCGGATCCACGCGGGGACCGAGAACGTGTTTCGCTTCGGGAATCCGCGGTGACGGGCCCACCGGTGACAGCGAAGGCGGTCACGATTATCGGCGCGGGGAGCTGGGGTACCGCGCTCGCCATCGTGCTGGCGCCGCGATTCGAGCGCATCCGATTGTGGGGACGCGAAGCGGATCTGGTAGAGCGCATGTTTTCTTCGCGCGTGAACGATATTTTTTTGCCGGGGCTCGCGCTGCCGCTCAACGTGGAGCCGACGGCGGACCTGGGCTACGCGCTGGACGGCGCCCAAACCGTCATCGGCGTGATGCCGTCGCGTTTCGCGCGCGCCCTGTATCGGGAGATGTTGCCGCATTTGCACGCCGAAATGCGCTTCGTCAGCGCGACCAAAGGTCTGGAACAAGGCACGCTGCTGCGGATGTCCGAAGTGGCGCGCGCGGTGATCGGCGAAAAATTCGAACCGCGTGTGGCGGCGCTTTCCGGGCCGACGTTTGCGCGCGAGGTGGCAAGCGGCGAGCCGACGGCGGTGGTGATTGCTTCGCTGGACCGCGAACTGGCGGTCGCGATCCAGCGCGAATTTTCCGGGCCGACGTTTCGCTTGTACGTGAACGACGACCCGGTGGGCGTGGAATTGGGCGCGGCGCTGAAGAACATCATTGCGATCGGCGCGGGCATCTGCCAGGGGCTGGGCCTAGGCAACAACACGCTCGCGGCGCTGATCACGCGCGGATTGGCGGAGATCACGCGTCTGGCCACCGCGCTCGGCGGGCAGCCGAAGACGCTCGCGGGCCTGGCCGGCCTGGGCGACCTAGTGCTCACTTGCAATGGAGAGCTGAGCCGCAACCGCTCGGTGGGGATTGAGCTGGCAAAAGGCCGCAGCCTGGCCGAGATCGTCGCGTCCATGACGATGATCGCCGAGGGAGTGGAGACCACGGCCGCGGCCTGCGATCTCGCGGCGCGCTGCCGCATCAGTATGCCCATTACCGAACAGATGGACGCGATCCTGCGCGGGCGTACTTCGGCTCGCGACGCGATCCGCGGATTGATGGAGCGGGAACTGAAGGCCGAATAAACCGGCCGCACCCAGTTAGTTCGCGTAAATTCGCGTCAACCTTCCATCAAAATCGCCGTCGTGAGGATCAGATACGATGCGCCCGGATCTGATCGATTTCTTGAGGCCGCAGCTTGTTCCTGCTTTGGCCGCGCAACCTTCGGCGACGCCTAGGGTTAATTACCCCAGGGTTAACTACAGCAGTGCGGCCGCGGGGACGGCCGAACGGCCTCGGGATGGCGATTCCGAGTTGATGCTGCGGGTGCGGGATGGGGATCATGCGAGTTTCGAGTCGCTCCTCAGGAAACATCGAGGACCGATGATCCATCACTTGCACCGGCTGGTGCGGAACGAGGCAGTGGCGGAGGAATTGGCGCAGGAAGTGTTCCTGCGCGTTTATAAGTCGAGGGAAAATTACCGGCCCAGCGCGAAATTCACCACTTGGTTATTTCGCATCGGAACGCATCTGGCGTTGAACTGGATCCGGGATGGGCGGAAAGAGAAGCAGCAGGCGAGCTTGGAGGAGGAGGCAGCACGCGGCTGGGGCACGCAAGTGCCGGACTCGCGCAGAACGGTCGAGCAAGAGCTGTTATACGAAGCGAAGCTGCGCGCAGTCCGGCGGGCGATTCGCAGTTTGCCGGCCAAGCAGCGGGCTGCGGTGGTGATGCATAAGTACCGCGACATGGAGTACGCGGGGATCGCCAGCGCGTTCGGGTGCACCGAAGCAGCCGTCAAATCGCTTTTGTTCCGGGCCTATGAAGCACTGAGGTCGCGGCTGGCGCATCTGGCTTAGACGCGTGTTGGATTAGCCGTATGCCGGGAGGGGCGGGGCGTGAGTTGTTGGCTGGAGTTCTCTCAAAGCGAGGAGTTGATTGTCGGCTACGGCGCGGGCACCCTGGATGCTGACGCGGCCGCCTGGTTCGAGCGGCACATGGAGCGTTGCACGCATTGCCGGCGCGAAGCGGCGCTGCAAAAGGCCGTGTGGCTGGTGTTGGACCGGTGGAAAGCAACGGTGCTAGCGGGCGCGGATTCCGCTTGCTGACGCGCGCGGCTCAGTTCCGCCGAGCACTTCTTCGATCGGACGGCCGGGTAATTTCGCGGCCTCGGCCTGCTTGCCCATCAAATCGAGAATCGTGGGAACGAAGCTCAAGCTATCGTAGGGCTCCTCCACTTGCAAATGACGCGGGATGCCGGTTTGGTCGCCGCCCGCAAACAGCAGGATCGCGTGCGTGGAGGCGCGCAGGAACGATCCGTGATTGCCGCCGGGATTGAAATTGCGCACGTTGAAGTTCCAGTGATTGTTCGCGAATATGATGAAGTCGGGCTGTGCCAGCCGCCGGCGGCGCTGGTTGAAGCGCGCGAGCAGCGCCGAATCGGGGTCCGCGGAATGTTCGGGTAAAAGCGGCGGCAGGAACTGCTCGTGCAAGGCGATGATGCCGTCCGAATAAGCCGTGCGGTGGACCGCGTGCAGCCAATCCAACTGCGAATGCCAGGAGTTGAGCCAGGATTCTCGCTGGGCCTCCGGCGCCGCGAGATTCGGATCTTCGAAATAATGCAGCGGGAGCCCGGGCGTGAAGGCGATGGGCTCAAAGTGCACGGCGCCGCTGGCATCCTGGTGCAGCGCACGCACGGGCAGATAGCGCAGATCGTTGCCGCGCGCGAGGATCAGGGCCTGCCGGTCTTCGCTCGCGTATAGCCAGATCGGATCGTCAGTGGGGCCGTCGGCGGGCGGAAAGTCGAAATCCGCTTTGGGAATGGTCATGGCGATGAAATCGACCGGATGCGGTCCCACCGCGGCCTGCACGTTATTGCGCACGGAGAGCGCGGCGAGGACAGGCGGATAGTCGACGCGCTCAAAGCTGCGGGCGAAATCGAGCGAACCGTCGGACGCGAGCACCAGCCCGCCGGGCGCGGGACCGACGACATAATTCCGGAGATCATACACTGAGTTCGAATCGCCGAGGGCGCGGCGCGGGATGAGTTCGGCGACGGCCAGCTTGCGGTCGAAATCGGTGGCCTGGAGACTGAGCAGCTTGGACAGTGCGCGCGTGTAGACCGAATACGTGCGGTCCTGCTCGCGCCAGGAATCGAGTTGCACGGCGAGGCGCCGAGCGGCCTTGTCGAGCCCATTGGCGCGCTGCTCTTCGGTCCAATGCTTGGGCTGCGATTGGATCAGAACACGCTCGCGTTCCATGGCGCGGCGGACGGCGGCGAGTTCATCCGAGATCTGTTGCAGCGTGGCCTGCCATTGGGCGCGCTGGGTGTCGACGATGTGCAGGAATGCCGCGACGGCGGCGCGGCGCAGGGCGGGGTTGATTCCGGGCCGATCGATTTCCTCGAGCAGAATTTGCAGCGTGTTGAAATCCGAATTGCGCAGGTAGACGGAAGCGCGCTCGTTGCCGTCGAGATCGAGCAGCGCGGTGGGATAATCGTCGCTCTGCCCGTTCAAATAGAGCGATTCTTCGCTTGGCGTCACCACTTCGGAGACGAACGGATCGAGGCCGCTGAGCTTGAATTCATCGAGGGGATGCCGGTTGGTGACGGCGTGATGCGCGCCGCCCGCGCGGCTGTTGAAAAAGTGCAGCAGATCGTAGCCCTGACTGTACACGCCCGGTTCGGTGTTCATGCCGTGATCCGACACGGCGACCAGTATGGTTTGAGAAGCCATGGCGCTGGATTGGATGGCGATCCAGATGCGGCCGATCAGAGCATCGATGCGCTGCAGCGCCAGCCGCTGCGAAACGATATCGGAGGCGGCATGGGCGGTGTGGTCGAAGTCGCCGGTGAAGTAGTCCAGGTACTGGATCTGGGGGTCGGAGAGCTTGGCGATGAGCTCTCGTTCGGTCTGGTCCTCGACGCTCGAGCCCAG
>JASIGB010000904.1:0-4006 GCA_030045355.1 Bryobacteraceae bacterium | reverse complement strand
CATCTGCATGGAAAGCGTGGAGTCGCGAAGGCGGCCTGAAATCACGCTTTCGTAGTATTGCTGGGCTGTCATTTGGTGCTTCATGGCGCCGTAGCCGGGAATCATGCCCGCCGTCACCTGTCCTTGCAAGCCGAGCCGCCAGACCACCTCCTGCCGTGCGGCGTAGAGCGCGGTGGCGATGCCTCGGCCGCGATACTCGAGATGAACGCTGATGTCGGCGCCGTAGAGCCAGGCGCCGCTCGGCTGGTGCGAGGTGAGCCAGCCGCCTTGAATGATTTCGCCGAAGGTGTGATGGACATGATCGAAGTCGAAATCGAGACGCAAGGTCGTGGTGGCGCCGACCACGCGATCGCCGTCGAGCGCCACGAATTGCCCGTCAGCGAACAGCTCCATGTGCTTGAGGTAGTGCCGGGCCTTGAAACGCTGTTCCTCGGCGAGAGTGGGAAACGAAATGCGCTGGAGTTCTTCGAGCTGCGCGGCAAATTCCGGGCGCGCGTGCGTGATCACCAGGCCGTCAGGAAGTTTGCGAAAATACCAGCTCACGCGCCTAAAGCTCAATCCGCGTCCCGAGCACCTTGAGGAACTGCGCGAGCCAAGCCGGATGCGCGGGCCACGCCGGTGCGGTGACGAGTTTTCCGCACGTGTACGCCTGATCCATCGCGATATCGGCGAACGTCCCGCCCGCGCGCGTCACGTCCGGGCTGACGGCCGGATAGCAACTGCACGTCTTGCCTTGGAGCACGTCGGCGGCGGCCAGCACTTGCGCCGCGTGGCAGATGGCCGCGATGGGCTGATCGGCTTGGGCGAAATGACGCACGATCTCCAGCACCCGCGGGTTCAGCCGGATGTACTCCGGCGCGCGCCCGCCGGGGAGCACCAGCCCGTCGTAGTTCTCCGGGCGGACATCATCGAAGGTGGCGTTCAAAGTGAAATTGTGGCCGCGTTTTTCGCTGTACGTCTGATCGCCTTCGAAATCGTGGATGGCGGTGCGAACCGAATCGCCCGCCTTCTTGCCGGGACAGACCGCGTGCACCATGTGTCCCACCGTCAACAAGGTTTGGAACGGCACCATCACTTCGTAATCTTCGACGTAATCGCCCACCAGCATCAATAGTTTCTTCGCAGCCATTCGACCCCCTATATTTAACCTGTCACATTTAGGCCGGCCCGCGCATCCAGATACATCCGCACGGCGGCTTCGAACGGCGGAAACGGCTCGATGCCGCAGCGCTCCATCTTTGCATTGGACAGCGCGGAGTACTTCGGCCGCCGGGCAGCGGTGCGAAATTCGCGCTCGTTGGTGCGCTTCAATTCGGGGTGCACTCCGGCGAGGCGAAAAATGATCGACGCGTAATCGAACCAGGAGATGGCCTCGCCGCCGCCCGCGTGAAACACGCCGCTGAATCCGCGGCCGATCATATCGGCCGAGCGCGCGGCCAGCGCCGGTGCATAGGTGGGCGAAGCCACGTGATCATCCACCACTCGAATCGGCTGCTGATTCCCCGCCAGCCGCAGCATCAACTCGATAAAATTACCCCGCGCGGTCCGCAGGCCGTGGGGGCCGAATACGCCGGACGTGCGAATGATGAGCGGGCGATCCAGGTAAGCCTGCGCGTACAACTCGCCCGCCAATTTCGAGACGGCGTATGCGCCCAGCGGATGCGTTGCGTCTTCTTCGGTATAAGGACGGCCAGCCGCGCCGTCGAAAACATAGTCCGTCGAGAAGTGAACAAGCCGCGCGTCATGCTGCCGGGCGCACATCGCCAGATTGCGAACCGCCAATCCGTTCGCGGCCATGGCCGCGGCCGGTTCCTTTTCGGCCACGTCCACCTGATTGTATGCGGCGGCATTGACTACGATGGAGGGATCTTCCCGCGCGAAGGTCAGCTCCACTTGCGCGCTGTCGCTGATGTCCACCTGCGAGCGGTCGAAGCCGGTCACCCGGTACCCACGCTCCCGGAGAACGCTCACCAGTTCGGTGCCAAGCTGGCCACGGGAACCGAATACCACCACTCTTGTCGCTTCCATTTTCCTGATCGTGGCCCGATGCGCGCTCTACATCTGCCAGCGCCACAAATTCGCGCCCATGGTGTAGCCCGCGCCGACCGCGGCGAAGAGCACCAAATCGCCCTTTTTGAGCTTGCCGGAGCACAACGCATCGCGCGTGGCCAGTGGAATGGTCGCAGCCGTGGTATTTCCGTACTGATCGATATTGATCACTACGCGATCGCACGGGATGCCGAGACGCTCCGCCGCGGCGGTAATGATGCGCCGGTTGGCCTGATGCGGAATCATCACGGCGACGTCGGCGGGCTTTAGACCATTGCGGTCCAACAGATCACGCGAGCATTCTTCCATCTTGCGAACCGCATATTTAAACACTTGTTGGCCGTCCTGTTTGACGTAGTGCAGGCGTTGGGCCACGGACTCGGCACTGGCCGGCATCCGGCTGCCGCCCGCGGGCTGTTTCAAATAATCGCCTCCGGAGCCGTCGATCTGGTTGAGAAAATCGATGAACCCGGTTTCGCCGCCTTCGGTGGGCTCCACCAGCATGGCGCCGGCCCCGTCGCCGAACAGAATGCAGGTCGAGCGGTCCGTGTAATCGATAATCCGCGACATGGTGTCGGAGCCGATCACCAATACCTTCTTGTGCGAACCCGAGCTGACCAGGTGCGCGGCGGTGGTCAGCCCGTAAATGAATCCCGAGCACGCGGCCACCAGATCGAATCCCCAGGCGTGCTTGGCGCCCAGCCGGTCCTGCACCAGGCAGGCCGTGGAGGGAAACAGCATGTCCGGGGTCACGGTGCAAACCAGGATGGCGTCCAAATCGGCGGCGTCGATGCCGCGCTGCTCGAGCGCGATGCGCGCCGCCTCCACGGCCATGTCGGACGTGGCCATTTCGGGCGGCGCGATGTGCCGCTGGAGAATGCCCACGCGCTGGATAATCCATTCATTGGAGGTATCCACCATCTGCTCTAAATCGTGGTTGGTGAGCAGCCCCGGCGGCGCGTAGCAGCCGAGAGCCGTTATCTTTGCGTTATACAATATCGCTCCCTAATGGTTTCCCCAAGCCGATCAGATACAGGATACAATACGACGGCAATCGCAGTGCCGGGTTCCGGCATCGATTCTACTTGTCAGGACGGAAGCGCAAGGCCATTGTGCCGCCGGCGCCTTTGTAGCGCAGTTCGAGATCCTTCGCCTTCACCTTGCCGGTGATTTGAAAAAACAGGAGGCCGGTGACGGGCTCGGTGATCTGTTTTTCGGGCAGAATCTTCGCGCGGATGGCCGCCAGAAGCGGATTTTCCTTGGTATCGCGCGATTCCTGCATCTTCGTATTGGGAGGCGGCCCGGCGGTCCCGGGGCTGCTGGCTCCGATCCCCAGGCCGCCGGCCATGATGCTTGGGTGATGATCGCCCAGCCCCTTGCGCCCACTATCTCCGACTACCGCCAGGCTGTCCGATCCCGCTAATTGGCCGGGCGCGAAGGGCTCCGACCGTTGGCCGTCTTTGCTCGAAATCAGCAAAAAATCGTCCAGGTTGAGTTGCACCGGCTTGTCGGTAAGAGGCCGCGCGGTCACGCGGACGACGATAATATCGTCAGCCAAGTCCGATCCTAATTCCTGCTTGATCTCGTCCTTGGCGAGCGGCGGCGCGGCCGAAATATCGAGGAGCTGGTTGGAGGTCTCTTCGACGGGCAGCTTCTTGTCGGCGGAAGCGAAAATCGCAATCGAAAAGCCGAACAGGGCAAGGCAAATAAGAGTGAAGAGCTTAGAAGCGCAAAGGGTGCGGCGCGCACCACAAAACAAACCAGGAACTGCTTCGCGCCGCGCTCCGTTTTGCGCGAGTTCCTCAATAGGCGGGCGGTGAGACATAACAGCCTTATCCGCATTATACGGCGAGCGGACGGCGAAAAGCTGCCGGAAACGTATATCACCGATCTTGATGAACTATGTAATACTGGTACGGAAAATCGTTGTCCGTGGAGGTTTCCATGAAGATTCCCA
>JASIGB010000903.1:0-2694 GCA_030045355.1 Bryobacteraceae bacterium | reverse complement strand
AATCGCCGCAAGGTGGATCAGATGAGCGGCGGACGGCTAGCCTACGTCTACCTTCCCAATACGGCCGAGGGTGGATTCACAAACTTCAATCGCTACTATTTCGCGCAAGTGGGCAAGGAAGGCGCTGTGATTGACGAGCGTTTCAATTCCGGCGGCCAGATCGCCGATTACATCATCGACAATATGAGCCGGCCGCTCACAAATTTCTTCATGACGCGCGCCGGCGAGGCCTTCACCACGCCGCAGGAGGCGATCTTCGGGCCCAAGGCGATGATCATCAATGAATACGCCGGCTCGGGCGGCGACGCCATGCCGTGGCTCTTCCGCCAGCGCGGCATCGGCCCGCTGATCGGGAAGCGGACCTGGGGCGGATTGGTAGGTATCGTCGGATTTCCTTCGCTCATCGATGGCGGCTTGGTAACCGCCCCCGACCTCGCCTTTTACAATTTGAAGGGCGAATGGGACGTGGAGAATCACGGCGTCGCGCCCGACATCGAAGTGGAATACGATCCGGCAACGGTCCGCGCCGGGCACGATCCGCAGTTGGAGAAGGCTGTGCAGGTGGTGATGGCCGAGTTGGAGAAACATCCCACCCCGCAGTACCATCAGCCGCCGTTCCCGAACTATCACAAGACGACAGCAGCCTCCAGCGCAACGTCGTCCCGATGAGCCGTGATTTCGGCGGCGCCCCGGCGCCCAGTAGATTTACCGGGTTCCGGATGCGTTATAAGCCGATTGCGCCATGCGGTTCGAACGGGAGATGCGATCGCTTGCCAGGCTAAACGATCCAAACATCGCGGCCCTTCACAACGCCATCCATGCGAAAAACGAGCTGATTCTGATGATGGAATACCTCGAAGGGCAAACGCTCGAGAGCCTGTTCCATGCGGGACGGTTTCCGCTCATCGAAGGAATCAAATATGTGAAGCAGGTGCTCGCCGCGCTCGGATACGCGCACCGGGATGGAGTGGTGCATCGCGACCTCAACCCTGCCAACGTGATGATTACGTCGGGAGGACAAGCGAAGCTGATGGATTTCGGCCTCTCGAAATCCTATGGCGACTCCCTGCTCACCAATTGCGGAGAGGTGCTCGGCTCGCTGCCCTACATGGCGCCGGAGCAGGTGAAAGGAACCACGCAGCCGGACCGGCGCAGCGATCTCTATTCCGCGGGCGCTATTTTCTACATTTTCTACGAGCATCTCACTGGGCGCACGCCGTTCGGAGCCAAGCGGCGACTGGCCGCCGTGATTACCGATACCGAAGCCGATCCCCAACCGCCCAGCCAGTTCGACACAAGGCTGTCGGCGCAGTGGGATGAAATTGTCCAGCGCGCTCTGGCGCGAGATCCGGTGCACCGGTATCAATCGGCGGAGGAGTTTCTTACCGCCCTCGCTCGACTCGAGGAGCCTGCCGTCGCAGAGCTTCCACTGCCACGGCTGGGGACCCTGGGGATCGGAGTCGCCCTATTTGCGGGAGTGATCCTGGTTCTAGTGGCCTCGCCCTGGGTCAAGCGGCTCCTCCCTCCCATGGCGATTGCGGTCCAACGGTTCCACATCGCGCCTCCGCCGTTTGCGATAGTGTTCCCACACACCGTGCGCGCGATCTCGCCGCTTCCCGTAGTAGAAACATCGAGCCACCAGCGCGTGTCCCGCGCCAGGCACATTGCCGAACCGGCACGCGGCCGCGAGTTTTCCGCGATGCTTCCGGCCGCCGAGCCCGCGCTCGCGGTCACAGAGAAACCACAGCCGGCCGCAGTCCTCGACCAGGGCGCGCCCAATACCTCGGCGGTTTCCGATGAGACGGAAAGCTCGCCCACTACCACGCCGCACAAAAAGCATTTCTGGAGCAAGTGGAACGTCTTCCGGAACCGCCGCTCGGCATCCGAAGAAGAAACGGAAGGAAAACCGTAAGCGTTTTTGTTGAATCGGGCTTATATCGGCACTCCGCGCGAGCGCAGCACTTCTTCAATCGCTGAGAGGAGCTCTTCGCGCCTGAGGTTGGACCGGTCATTCTTAGCTCCGGCCGTAGCTTCGGCGGCTTCGGCGACCACCGGGCTCCCCGGCTGCATGCAGTTGCGCGACTGAACACCGTAGCGCCCGCGCGCTTCAAACAACTTCCACACTTCCTCGCGCGGCAGCACCTTGGGCCCGCCCAGCAGCTCGGCCACCAGCGTGATGCGCGCAAAATGCTCGACGGTTTCCATCTTGAAGAGCGCCTTGTAGACATCCTCGCCGTAACATACGGATCCGTGGTTGCCCAGCAGAATCGCGTCGTAATTCGGGATGTAGGGCAGCATCCCTTCGGCCAGCGCGGGCGTCCCGGGCAATCCGTATTCGGCCAGCGGCACGCATCCAAGGCTGACGATCACTTCCGGCAGCAAAGCCAAATTCAGCGGACGCCCGGCCACGGCGAACCCGGTGGCGACCGGCGGATGGGCGTGCACCACGGCGCATACGTCAGGGCGCATGCGGTAAACGGTGAGGTGCATCCCGATCTCGGTGGTGCGCTCGCGCGCGCCCTCGATTTTGTTGCCCTCCGGATCGCAGACGATCAGATCGTCGGCGGTCATCATGCCTTTGCTGACGCCCGTACAAGTGCAGAGAACGCGGCCCTCATCCATCCGCACGCTGATGTTGCCGTCGTTGGCAGCCACCCATCCTTTTTGATAGATCAGCCTGCCGACCTCGAGGAT
>JASIGB010000902.1:0-3192 GCA_030045355.1 Bryobacteraceae bacterium | reverse complement strand
ATATACATACTTGCATGTATATAATGTAGACAGGTCCATGAGCGCCCGGCCGGCGATCCGCGAACAGAGCAAGCACCAGCAACGCACCGAAGCCACGCGGCGCGCGCTGCTCGAAGCTGCCCGCCGGATTTTCGCGCGCGACGGCTTTGAAGCCTCGCGGATCGAGGATATCGCCAGCGCCACCGGCCACACGCGCGGCGCATTTTACGCCCATTTCACGAGCAAGGAGGATTTGTTCTTCGCGCTGCTGGAGCAGGATGCAGGCGAACGCCTGCGCGTCTTGGGCGCTGTCCTGGAAAAATATGCCAGTCCCGAGGAGCGCTTGCAGGCCTTGCGCAAGTATTATGTCGCGCGTGTCGCGGATCGCCAATGGGTTCTGCTCACGCTTGAGTTTAAGCTGTTTGCGTTGCGTCATCCCAAGCTACGCGCCCGCCTGGCGCGGACCCATCGCCGGATTCGTGAGTCTCTGAAGCTGGAGATGATCAGCAAACTGATTCCGGAGTTGATGCGCGGGGGCCGCGAATCCCGCGAGCTCCGCCGCGTGGCGCTCGAAGCCGTGCTGAACGGTTTGGTGTTGGAACACGCCTACGACCCGGAAACTCTTTCCCAGACGCAAGCCGTAACCGTGCTCGGCCGCATGTTCGATGTTCTGATGCCGCCGCATCCTAATCGGCCGGAGGCGCATCGCGTAAACGGCGCGATTTAGCGTTCTCTAGAATGCCCGGCAACGCTCGGCAAGCAGGCCCGTGGCCTGGGTGAGGTCGAGGTCGGCGACCAGCAGTCCCTCCTGGCCGTAAGGCTGATAGCACAGCAGCGTTCCATCGGGATTGACGATTGCGGAAGTAGTGGGCGAGCCGGCGCTGGCGACGTTGACGCTCGCGAAATAGCAGGTATTCTCCGCTGCGCGGCACAGCATCGCTTTCTCGTGGAACGAATTCGCCGGATCGGCGAACGTAGCGGGCGCGTACCCACCGGGCTCGGCCTCGTGAAAGTGTGGATGAAACACGATCTGCGCGCCACGCCGCGCGGCCCAACGCACTGTCTCGGGATAGCGCCAGCCTTCGTGGCAGATCGCGATCCCGAACTTCACCGAACCGATTTCGAAGATTTGCCGGCCGGCCCCGAACGAATACGTCGCTTCTTCGGAAGGATCAATCTGGGTCTTATTTTGAAATCCGGCCACTGTTCCATCTGGATTGATGACGAGCGCCGAAATCAGCAAGCTTCTATCGATGACGCGTTCGGTGCCGAGCACCACGCCCACATTCGCCTGGCGCGCGGCGGCTTGTACTCGCGACCACGCGCATTCGAGGAACTGAGCGTCGGGCGGCGGCATGCGCCGGCCGGGCGTTCGATAACCGGGTACGAAACACTCCGGGAAGCAAATGATCTCTGCACGCTCGCGCGCGGCCTGCGCGATGCCCTCCTCGGCCAGCGCGATCGATTCCTCCGGTGTCGGCGGGAATCGAAGATTGGCTAACGCGACCCGCAAATTCGCTGCCGGCATTTCAACCCTCTCCGGCCGCAACCGCCAACGGCTTCTTCGCCGGCTGGATCGTGATCACCAAAACGCTCACAAGAACCAGCATAGTGCCGAAAATCGTTCGCGCACCGAGCGCCTCACCGCCGAAAAAATATCCGATCAGCACCGCCACCACGGGATTCACGTACGCGTAGGTTCCTACTTTAGTCGGCGATTCATGGTGAATCAGCCAGATATAAGCCGTGAACCCGACGACGGACCCCGCGACACTCAGGTAGAGCAGCGCCAGCCAGGCCTCGGCCGATACGGCGGCGGGATGAAAATCACGGAATTCGCCGAGCACGCCGGAGGCGAGAAGCAACAGAATGCCGCCGGCGAGCATCTGCGCTCCCGAATTCACCACCTTGGACTCGGGAAGCGGCAGCTTGCGCGTCAGAATGGTCGCGATGGACCAACTGATGGATGCAATGATCAGCGCCACCGCGCCGGCTCGGTCGATCGGAGTCCCGCCGATTTTGAGGGAAGCCCCCAGCGACCCGCTTACCAGCACGGCCACGCCGGCGATCCCAATCAGCAGCGCGGCGCTCAGCCGGAGGGTGAGGCGCTGGGTTCCCAAGAATGCGATTTCCGCGAGTGCGATAAACACCGGAATCGTCGCCATGATCACGGCCGCGATGCCGGAAGGCACGCGCTGCTCGGCCCAGAACAACAGCCCGTAATCGAAGAGGAAAATCAGCACCGCCAGCAGGAAAGCCGAAATCCATTGGCGCGCGTTGGGCGAGCGCTCGCCGCGCGCGATCGTCCAGCCATACAGCACCAGTCCCGCGAAAAGAAACCGCAACCCGGCGAGCAGGAACGGTGGAACTTCGCGCACGCCCACGCGGATGGCAAGAAATGTGGATCCCCAAACAAAATAGATGACGGCAAACGCCGCCAGCGTCAACCAGGCCGGCGGGCGAGCTTGGGATTCCATGGCTCTCTGGGCATAGCCTAGCACTCGATCAGCTAATCCTGGCGTAGCGCTATCATCGGATCCACGCGCGCCGCCCGCTGCGCGGGAATGGCTGCCGCGATGAGCGTCGCCAGCAGCAGGCCGGCCGCCACCGCGCCAAACCAAAATATGTCGAACGCGCCGAAGACGGCCGTCAGCATACGCGTCGCCGGACTCACCGCGAGGCCGATGGCGACGCCGATGGCTCCCATCCAAGACGCTTGCCGCAGAATTCCCGCAATCACCTGACGTCGGTTCGCGCCCAGCGCCATGCGAATCCCGATCTCGCGCGTCTTACGGGCCACTTGATACGAAACCACCGCGTACAATCCAACCAGCGCCAACCCAAGGCCGATCAGTCCTAGCACGCCGACGACGCCGTTGATCATGTAGAGAACGTACATGGTCCGCTTTTCGAAGAAGTCCTGCATGGTGCGCACGCCGGCAATCGCGAGAACCGGGTCCATGGAATGAACCAGCACCCGCAGCGGAGCAGCGAGCGCGGCGGCGTCACCGTAGGATTGCGCGAGAAGCGTCATCCGCACCTGCGGATGCTGGAGGAGCGGCAGGTAAACCATCTCATCCGGCGGCATTAGAACGAACGTGTATTTCGTATTAGCCGCGACGCCGACCACCTCTGTCCACGGACCGTTGGGCCCATCCAGCCGCAGCCGTTTTCCGATCGGATGCGCACCCAAATAACGTTGCGCGAAAATCT
>JASIGB010000901.1:0-6087 GCA_030045355.1 Bryobacteraceae bacterium | reverse complement strand
CCTGGCTGGAGCCCACGGCGTACACGATGCTCGCGCTCCGTGGCAGGGATTCCAGCCCCATTTCGAACGCCTCCTCCAACGCCGCCCCGAACGATGCCTATGATCGCGCGTGGAAGTTGCTGCGTTCCTGGCAGCGCCCCGACGGCAGTTTCCGTCCGAGCGGCGAAGTAGAAGACGGAACGTGGGTGACGGCTCTGGCTGTCACGGTCGCGAGCGTAAGCGCGAACAACGACGGGCGCGACGATTCGAGTATCCGCGCCGCCGTGGATTGGCTGCTGAGCGTAGTAGGCGCCGAACACAATGCCTGGATGCGCACGTTTTCGCTCCTGCACCTGATCAAAGCCCGCCTGGACGTATCTCACGAAGGCTGGCCGTGGCGCGCAGGCAACTCGTCGTGGATTGAGCCGACGGCGCACACTCTGGTGGCTTTGAAAAAAGTCGCCGATTGGTACCGTCCCGGGGAAGTGGAGGCGCGGATCCGCGACGGCGAAGCATTGATTCTGAGCCGGCGCTGCACCGACGGCGGATGGAACTCCGGAACTCCGGACATGCTGTTCGTCGAGCAGCCTTCTTACCCCGAGACAACGGCGTTGGCCTTGTTGGGACTGGAAGGTCGAAATCCGCGCGCTTTTCCGGGGGCGCTCGATTTCGCCCAGCGGTCGCGCGAGCAGACGAAGTCTTCTCTTGCCAGAGCCTGGCTGCAGATTGCGCTGCGCGGCCAGGGCAGAAACCTGGCGACGCCGGCCGAAACAGCGCGGACCTCGAATGACATTATGCTGGCGGCGCTCGAAGCTTTAGGTCACCCCGATGGCAATTTCAAACTTTTCGGCGCGGGAGGACACGCATGACCAGGCGCGAGTTCGCGTTGCTTTCCGGAGCCGCCGCTCTTGGCGCCTACGGCAGCTTGAAATTGCAGAAAACCAAGAAACCCGAAAAACTTCCCGACGGCCCGCCGGGTAAATCAGCCGTGGCGATCATCCGCGCGCGTTCGTACTCCGAGGATTTAGTCGCCCGCATGCTCGAAGGCATCAACGAATGCGGCCTGAATGTGCGCGGGAAACGCGTGCTCCTCAAGCCCAATCTGGTGGAGTTCGACCCCCAAACGGTCATCAACACCAATGCGGCGGTCATCGCTGCGGCGGTCGAGGTATTCGGGCGTCTGGGTGCGGCGGAAGTGAAGATCGGCGAAGGCCCCGGGCACCGCCGCGACACGCTCGACATGGCCGACGACGCACGTTACCGCGCCGTCATCCCCCAATTTGAGAATATCTTCACGGATTTGAATCGCGACGACGTCTCGCCAGTGGCCAATTTTGCCGGCGAGCGCGAGTTCTATTTCCCCAACACCGTGCTGGGCGCGGACCTCATCGTCTCGCTCGCCAAGATGAAGACGCACCATTGGGCGGGCGCCACGCTCTCCATGAAAAACTTCTTCGGCGTCGTTCCCGGATCGGTGTACGGATGGCCGAAGAACAAGCTGCATTATAACGGCATTCCCGAATCCATCGCCGCACTGCATCGCCAGTTCGCGCCGAAAGCCTTCGCCATCGTGGACGCCATCGTCGGCATGGAAGGTAACGGGCCCATCCAGGGAACACCCAAGCCCGTGGGGGCGCTGGTGATGGGCCGGGATTTGGTGGCCGTCGATTCCACCTGCTGCCGGATCATGGGTATCGACCCCGAAAAGGTCAGCTATCTGCGCATGGCGGCCGATCGCGGCCACGTGCATCCCGACCGCATCGAGCAGCGCGGCGAAACCATCGCTTCCGTGCACAGCAACTTCCGGCTGATCGACGATTTTAAAGATTTGCGGTTGGGCTAAGGGATGCTTACGCGCGTGCTCGCCTCGGCCGAGACCGCATTCGTACGTCTGGCCCGAAGAAAGGCGCTGGCGATCGCCGTCGCCGGATTGCTGCCGCTCGCCGCCCGCGCGCTCCTGCTGCCCCTCCTGCCGGTGCCCAAGCCCGCCATACAGGATGAGTTCAGCTATCTGCTGGCCGCCGATACGTTCGCCTCGGGGCGTCTGGCGAATCCCACTCCGCCGCTCGCCGAACATTTCGAAACCCTCGAGGAGCTGATCCGGCCCGTGTACGCCTCGAAATACCCGCCGCTCGCGGGTCTGGTGATGGCCGCCGGGCAGAAGCTTACGGGCGAGCCTTGGGTGGGTGTCTGGGTGGGGATGGGCGTGCTTTGCGCAGCAATCTGCTGGGCTCTCCAAGGCTGGCTGCCGGCGGTGTGGGCGCTGGCCGGGAGCCTGATCGCGGTGCTGCACATCGGCATCGTCAGTTATTGGACCGAAAGCTATTGGGGCGGTGCGTTTACCGCGACCGGCGGCGCGCTGTTGATCGGAGCCATGCCGCGACTGATAGAAAGCCCCCGCGGCTCTTCTCGTATAGCGCCGGCACTCGCGTTCGCGTCGGGCCTGGCGATCCTGGCCAATACGCGGCCGTTTGAAGGGCTAATTTTCGCCGTGGTCTGTTCCGCGTGGCTGGTGTTCCAGTGGACGCGGGAGCGGGCCGCGCTTCCGGCGATTCTGCGCAGCGTCCTGCTGCCGATGGCGCTGCTGCTGATCCCAGTCGCGGCCTGGATGGCCTACTACAACTTTCGCCTCACCGGGAACGCACTCGAATTGCCGTACATCGCGCACGAGCGCCAGTACGCGCTCCTCGAGCCGGTGCTCTGGGAGACCCGGGCGCGTCCGGCGCCCGCGTACAGCAACACGCTGTTGCGCGACTTCTGGCAGGCCGATCTTCAGGAAAAACAAAAGGCGCGCCGGCAACTGGTCCCCGCGCACATTTTCGATTTTTTGTTCGTGGTGCAGTTCTTTATCGGCTGGCCGCTCGCGATCTGCACGCTGGTAGTAGCGCGTCCACTATGGCGTGACCCGATCGCCCGCAGAGCGTTGCTGCTCGCGCTCGCCGCTTACATCGGTCCGGCGCTCGATACACGCGTATGGCCGCACTACGCCGCGGCCGAAACGGTGCTGGCCTACCTGGTCGCCGCGTGTGTTTTTCGAGCGTTCCGTAAGGCCTGGGCGGGCGTTGACGGCGCTTACTTGATGTGGGCCGCGGGGGCCGTGTTCGCCGTGCCGACGCTTTTGGGACTGCTCTCGCCGGCCAACCGTTACTTGTTGGGCTCTGAAAAGTACCTGGAAACCGCCAAGCACGCCTCCGTTGACGAACAGCTCGCGAAGCTTTCCGGCGAGCACCTGGTGCTGGTCAGTTACGGCCCCGGTCATCAGATTTACGAGGAGTTGGTCTATAACCACGCCGATATCGACGGCTCCAAAACGATTTGGGCGCGGTCACTCGGTGCGGAGAAGGATCAGGAGCTGATCCGGCATTATTCCTATCGCGACGTCTGGCTACTGTACGACGACGGCCTGGTCACATTGACCCGCGGTCTTTCTCCAATCTCGGCTCCAATTTCGGCTCCCATTTCGGCACCCAACGCCGCGCCGAGCTATAGCTCACGGAATCGGCGCCCATGAATTCGTCGAAGCTGACTCTCGCGCGATTCTTTGGTCCCCTGCCCGGGCGCCACGAAGCTCACGCCCTGGCACGGGTCGCGCTCGCTGCCGGCGTGGTCCTGTGCGGGATTGCGATTGCGCTCGGTTTTGCAGGCCGCACCTTCCTGGGCCGCCCGCTCGGGGGCGACTTCGTCGAGTTTTACACTAGCGGCAAGATTCTCCAAGATTACGCGCACGCGCGCATTTACGATCTCGAACTCGCCACTCATCTTCAACACGCCGTGCTTCCCACGATGCCCGGCGCCCAAATGCTGGTCTTCGCCCACGCCCCATTCGTCACATGGCTGTTCCTGCCCTTCGCGCTGCTGCCCTACGCGTGGGCCTATGTGGCGTGGCTCGGATTCTCGGCCGCGCTCTATCTGGCCGGATTGAGGCTCCTGTTCCGCGCCGTCGGCTTGGACGCCCAAGATCGCAAGACCGGATACCTGCTCGCCGCTTCGATGGTCCCGTTCCTGTTCGAAACGTGGATTGGCGGGCAAATGTCGGTCGTCGTGTTTTTCCTCTGGGCTCTATTTTTCTGGTGCCTGGAACGCGATCGCAAGTTCGTCGCCGGCTTTGTCCTCGCGCTGTGCCTGTTCAAGCCGACGCTGGTGGCGCTCCCGGCGCTCATGCTGATTGTGGGCCGGCGCTGGCGCACAGTCGCCGGATTCACCGTGGGCGCTCTGGCCGCCCTAGCGCTTTCGATTATGACGGTGGGGATAGCGGGTTGCCGTGCCTGGTTCGAGACTCTGTCAACCTATGCGAAATTGTCGCAGGGCGGCGAGGCCTGGCATCGCGGCAAGAATGTCGACGTTCTCGCGTGCATCCATTTGCTCCTGCCGTATTGGCCGAATGCGGCGGCTGCGATCGCGGGGGCGCTGGGGCTGGCGGGCGTCGCCTGGCTTGGACGGGCGTGGTGGAGATCCGGCGCAAGCGCGACCAACCGGCCGCTGTGGGCCGCCACGCTGTGCCTGACGCTGGTGGTGAATGCGTACGTCCCGATTTACGATTCGATCCTTCTGGTTTGCGCGGCGGCGCTGGCGGCGTCCGTACACCGCCTGCCTGCCCACTGGCTCCTCGCCCTCTACATGATCCCGTGGATCACGCAGTCGTTCGCCGAATTCTTACACGTTCAGTTATTTACGTTTGCCATCGCGGGCTTTGGCTTTTGGTTGCTTGAAGTTTCCCGAACTCTTAGCATTCGCCAATTTAGACAAGGACGGGAAGAAAGTACTATGACAGCCCCGATAGCACTGCGGGCGACCGGGCGATTTCAGGTTCGTTCTAGGGGCTTGCCCTGATTTAACGTACCGGCTTGGGATGATAGTTTACCAATAGCGAAGGAGAAATCCATAGCGAGGGAGAGGAGAGACAATGACACGGATCACAAACTTGGTTTTGAAGTTGAAGGTATGGAAGGATACTCGGGGCCAGGACCTGATCGAGTATGCATTGATGGTTGGTTTCGTCGCGGTTGCCGCGGGCGCGATCATGCCAGGCGTTACTTCCAGCATCAGCACCATCTTCAGCAAAATTACCAGTGTGATGGCCAACGCTGCCACCAGCTAAGCCGCACACTGCTACGCTACGCACAGTTTTGGGGTAGGCGCGGGAGTTCGTCTCACGATCGCCTACCCTACCCAATCAACCCATTAACCGCGCGACGCCGCCTAGCGGGCTTTGCTAGTGTGTCAGCGCGCCGGCCGGATTCTCTACGCTCGCGAATCCGGTGAAGTTTCCCGCCTCGTCGGCCGCAATTTCCTGCGCCGGTCCGACAATCTCCAGCATCGAATTTTCGGCGATTTTAGCTTGTAGGTTTTCGCTCAGCCGCAAGAATCCCAGCTCCATCGAGTTCTTGATCCATCCGTAGGTCACCTCCGCCGGATCCACGCGCCCCACCACGGTCGAAATCCGCTGCAGGCATTCGCGATCGCTGGGGAAATGGATCGGCGTGCGGACCTCGGTCGGCATATTGGCGGTGAGCGAGTTGATCAGCGTCGCTTCCCAGTCGATCTTGGCGAGCATCCGGTCGTGCACCACGTCCGCCATGCCGAGGCCCATGGCATTGCCGTAGGAGTGCGGGCTCAGATCGCGGATAAAGATGCGCTCCATGCGGTGCAGATCGGGCCAGGGATTGGACTCGCCGTGCACGCTGCGGTTCACCACCTTGGTATCCATCCCGGAGCCGCTGAAGTTTTTCCCGATCTCATCGACGATCAGAACATCCAGCGGCAACGGAATGCGGCCCATCCAGCCGCGCACCTCGACCAGCAATTCCTCATCGCTGCGCTCCATCTGTTCGGCGGGAACGGCCTGGATCAGGCCCGTATTGTGATTGGCGTCTTCGAGCAGCGCCAAACCGCCCAGAATCTTGCCGGAGGCGAGCACCTGTCGGCCCACGGTGCGGATGACATGCTCCAGGCCGAGCTTGTACGCATAGCTGTGGTAGCGTTGCGCGCCGGCGAATTTGCCGAGTCCGATCGCGGTCATCTTCATGAGCCCGCTTTCGAGTTTGCCGGAAAAATCGGTGTGCCATTTGACGCGATTGATCAGCAGGACGCCGTCGCTCTCAAACGCGC
>JASIGB010000900.1:0-5607 GCA_030045355.1 Bryobacteraceae bacterium | reverse complement strand
CCTTGCTCGATCACAAACCACTCGCTGAACGAATTGCGCCGCATGGCCACGCCCGGCTTGCGCTCGAACACACCCAGGCCCAGCACCACGCCCGCTTCTTCGTCCACGATCGGGTAGCGGCGTGCCGTCACCGCGAAAATATTAGCCATCGCGCCGTTGGATGTGCAGTCGCTCATGGTTCCGTTCGGAAGCTTGCGCTGCGTGGTCGCGAAGCCGTTCTCCAGCCGGATGCATCCCGGGTACGCGATGATCAGCGTACCGTCGTGCGCGGTGAGCCCGTCGAAATAGCTATTGGTGATCGCGACCATGTCGGCGCGCGAGAGCCGCTCGGCCTTCGGAACCATGCGCTCGGCCGGTGGATGCGCGATCAAATTATCGGGATCGTGAAAGGCGGCATTGGCCTGTGCGCCCGCGCCGGTTCCGATGCCCGCCGCGCCTTTGCGCGAAATGTACCACTCGGCTTCGCTGACCTTGCGATCCTCCACGCGCACTCGCACCGTCACGATATCGGTGCCGCTCTCTTCTTCGAAGGTTCCGAAATAACCCGCCTGCCCGCGTTCGACATCGAAGTAGCGCCGCTCGATCGTCCCCAGTGCCTTCGCGCTCTGCCACATTCCCGTGCCGGGACGGCGAACCACCCCGTTTTCGGTCTGACGGAATCCTACCGAGAGCGGCGCCGCGGCCGGATCGTGCTTGACCACGGCGTTGAGGTACTGATCGAGCGCGGTCTTCAAACATGCGCGGTCGCAGCCCGCGCCGAAAGCGCTTCCGGCGGCAAATATCGCGAGGATTCCCAACAATCGCAAACGTGGCATGGCGGTATTGTATCGCGCTCCGCGCAACCATCCGCGTCCGTTTCCAGGCCTGCCAGGGCCGGTCGTGCTCCGCATCGGCCGCATTAGCTTGGCTGCATTAGCCTGAATGATGGGAGCGATTAATACAGCACTTCTAAATCCGGATCGGCGCCGGGCGCCAGCGGGTTCTTCAGCCCGGCGATGTGGCCGCGGATCACGTCGATATCCGGCGCGCCTGGCTGGAGCTTCAAATATTCCTCCATGTGCTGCTCGGCGCCGTTCAAATTACCATTGGCTTCCAGTATCCGTCCCAGCACGTACTGCGCTCTCGGCAAGCTATTCTTAGCAGCCCGGCGAATCGCTTCTTCCGCGCTCTCCTGGGCGCCTTTCAGGTCCTTCAACTCATAACGAGCCACCGCCTGATGCAGGTAGATTTCCGGATAACTATTCTTGCTGTCCTGCGAGATCAAGGTGTCCGCGCTCTTGGTCACGCAGTTCCAGTCCTTGGTTTTGACGCACACTCGCGCTAACGTGACATAGACTGGAAGCAGCTTGGCATCGATCGCGATGGCGTGTTCGTAGGCCGTGCGGGCCTCGGCGGTCTTCTGGAGCTTTTCGTCTATGATGCCGAGGTCCTGCCACGCCTGCGCCGCCTTAGGGGCCGCCGCGGTCACCTGTTCTAGATGCTGCGCGACCTCCGGGAGATTCTGATTGTCCACAGCCTTGGAAGCCGCTAACCAATCCTTCCTGGCGCGCCCGGGGATGTCTTTGTCGGAAAAATTAAGCGTGTAGGGATCGGGCGCGGTGGGATGAAGCTTGATCGGCGGAAGATCGAGCGTGGTGTGGAGTGACCCGTCCGAGCCGGAGACCTCCACCGCGGTGGAGGAATAGCCGGTATGGTTGACGCGGAGCACGCAGTTGCGCGCCTCCATCGGGTCGATATCCATGCGCCAGATGTACTCCCCCTTTTTGTCGGTTTGCACGCCCGGCATGTCTCCGAACTGGTTGCTGCACACGCGTTCCACCATCACAATGACAGGCGGAGGCGAGCCGTCTTCCATCTGCACTTTGCCATGCAGGATGATGGAATAAGTGTCGCCGAACACGGAGGGAATCAAAAAGCCAATGGATGCCAGCCATACACCAGGTAAAATGCGCCTCAAATCCACAGGACCTCCCGGCTAACTCACTGCGTTATATCACAAATGCGGAATGCACGAGATTTCCAGTTCCTCGCCGCGCCCGTAATCCGCCCGTAAGCCAGCAAAGTTTGTCCTCGAGGCGGATGGTTTCGAGAGGTGGGATCAGGTATTCAGCGCACCCGATGGGCGGGGAGAGGGCGTGGCGCACGTTCTCAACGTGCCGCGTTCACACTTTGTGAACGCCAAGAAAAACACCGCGGGCATGATTGCCTGCGCGGCACGCAAAGTGCGTGCGCCACATTTTCCGATGCCTTATGGACGGATTACGGCCCGCCGCGCCGCGCGTAGGCTGGCTGCCACGCGAGGGATTAGGAGAGACGTATACTGGAGAGCGCATTTCTTTGGGGAGATCCATATGCGTCGCGCCTTACTGGTTGTGCTTCTCACCTCCGTTCTCGCGCCGTGCCAGACAGCGCCTGCCCCGGCGCCGGCGCCGTCTTCGCCGGGCCGTGACCAGCAATGCCAGGACATTTTGGGAAAAGCCCTCCAAGACAAAAACCCGGACACGCGCAAACAGGCGGCGATCGCGCTAAGCCTGGTGGGATCCACCGAGCCGTTTCCTTCCGAACTCGAAGCGCTCCTCGACGACAAAGACGTCGAAGTGCGGCTGGCCGCGATTTCGAGCCTCGCCGAAATCAAGAACGGGCGCACCGTCGCGGCGCTTCACAAGGCGCTGAATGATGACGTTCCCGAAGTCAGCTTCGCTGCCGCGCGCTCCTTGTGGGCGCTGCACGACGTGGAGGGCAAGAAGGTTCTGCTCTCCGTCCTGAGCGGCGAAACCAAAGCCTCCTCCGGATACATCGCCAAGCAAAAGCGCGACGCACTGCGCATGCTGCACACGCCCAGAACCGCGTTCCTGTTCGCCGTGAAACAGGGAGCCGGCTTGGCGCCGGTTCCGGGCTTGGGCGAAGGCATCTCTTCCATGGAAGCGCTGCTTTCCGATCCGTCGGTATCGGGCCGCGCTACCGCCGCTCTGCTGCTCGAAAAAGACAAAGATCCGGAAACTCTGGCGGCCCTGAAGGGAGCGCTCACGGATAAGGATTGGTCCGTCCGCGCCGCCGGCGTGCACGCGCTGGTGCTGCGCGATGAGCCCGCGTTCGAGACCGACATCATCCCCTTGCTCGACGACAAGAACCAAGGCGTCCGCCTGCGTGCGGCCGCCGGTTATCTGCGGCTGGAGGCCATAAAAAGCAAGTCCAAAACCGCGCCACGCAAGCGTCGCCTTACCCAGACGGCTCCGCCGAAAGCTCAACCCTGACTCGGGAGCCCTACACTGAGCAGCTCTGAATTGAGTAGCTTTGAATCGAGGAGGCCCATGACGAATCGTCGTACATTCTTGAAACAAGTCTCGCTGCTGGCTTCGGCGCCCGCAGCGGCCGTACTCGCGCGCGCGCAGTCCGGCGCCACTTACGTGGTCGCGGAAACGGCCTTCGGCAAAGTTCGCGGCGAGGAAGCGCATGGCATCAAAATCTTCAAAGGCGTTCCCTACGGCGCGAGCACGGCCGGCGAAAATCGCTTCATGCCGCCGAAGGACCCCGCGCCCTGGGCCGGGATTCGCGACGCACTAAACTTCGGCCCCAGCACACCCCAGAGCAATCCCGCCGCGCCGCGCCGGGTTTCGCCGCTTTCCACCGCCAGCGCGAATCTGCCGCCCGAAAGTGAAGACTGCCTGGTCCTGAATATCTGGACGCCCGCGGTGAACGATGGGCGCAAGCGGCCGGTGCTGTTCTGGTGCCATGGCGGCGGATTCGTGAGCGGCTCCGGTTCTTCGCCCGGGACCGACGGCACCAATCTCGCGCGGCGCGGCGACGTGGTGGTGGTAACGATTAACCATCGCCTGAACGCCCTCGGCTTCACCTATCTCGCCGAATTCGGCGGCTCCGAATTTGCATCCTCTGGCGACGCCGGCATGCTCGACATCGTGCACGCGCTCAGCTGGGTCCGCAAGAATATCAGAAATTTCGGGGGCGATCCCAATACCGTGATGATCTTCGGTCAATCGGGCGGCGGCCGCAAGGTCGGCACGCTGCTCGCCATGCCTTCGGCCAAAGGCCTGTTTCATCGCGCGGTGATCGAAAGCGGCCCCACCATCAAGCTGGTGGAGCGCGAGCAAGCCATTCGCGTAGCCGGCATGTTGCTGGCGAAGCTGGACGTCGGCAAATCCGACGTGCGCCGCCTGCAGGAAATGTCCGTGGAGCGCATCATGAGCGCTTATTTCGCCGTCGTGAAGGACATGGGCGACGCGGATCAAATGACGCAGGGCTTCTCGCCCACCGTGGATGGCAGCGCCATCCCGCACCACCCCTTCCATCCCGCTGCTTCGCCGATCTCGGCAGACGTGCCGCTGATGCTGGGTCACACCCGCACGGAAATGACCCTGTTCAGCGAGGGCAGCGACCCTCAGGCGTTCTCGCTCGACGAAGACGGCATGCGTAGCCGTGTAAAGACGCTGGTGGGCGAGCACACTGACGGGATGATCGAGGTGTATCGAAAAGCGAATCCGGGCGCCTCGCCGTCGGATCTATATTTCCTGATCGCCAGCGATTACCGTTATGGCGCGCCGGTGATGAAAATTGCCGAACGCCGCGCGGCTTTGGGCCGCGGCCCCGTCCACTTGTATTACTTCACCTGGGACAGCCCCGCGCAGGGCGGCCGCCTGCACTCGCCGCACACCATGGAGATTCCGTTCGCCTTCGATAACGTGCAAATCTCGCGCGCGCTCACCGGAGGCGGCGCCGACGCCATGGCGCTGGCCGATAAACTCAGCGATACCTGGATCGCGTTCGCTCGCTCGGGCGACCCCAACACGTCCAAGCTGCCGCACTGGCCGGCGTTTAATCCGAAGGACCGGCCGACGATGGTCATCAACAACGTGAGCAAAGTGGTGGACGATCCCATTCGCGCGCAGCGCATCGCGATGTTCCAGGCGCTCGGTCTCGCTTAAACTTCTCTACCGGCTCCCGGCCGTGGCCGCTGCTGCCTTGGAGCGCAGAATCGGCTCTAGAACGGACAAGCTACCGTCGATCTGCGAAGAGATTTCGAGGCGCAGCACATGCGCGATGAGCGGGTAAATATGAATGTTCTGGAATTCGTCGATCGTAAGTCCGGCCTTCAGGTCGGGTCCAGCGGCGAAAAAAATTCCGCGCATTTCAGGCATCGCGGCGGGATCGTAGCCGTGCATCCCTTTCGGTAAAGTTTGTCCGGGCTTCTCAGTCAGGTGCAGAACCACGGGCGCCGTCGCCAGCGCGACCACCGCGCCGATGCGCGCGTTGCCCGAGTAGTGCAAGCTGGCCGGGATATCGCCGGCACGGTAAACAGCGATGCGCGGGTCTTTGCCATGTAGGCCGGCATAAAGCCGGTCGATTCTCTTCGGATCGCTCGAATAGAACTTGAAATCGGTGGCGTTCGGCGCTACTTCCACGCCCGCGAGGTCGGCCAGCTTCGAGATATCGACGTCGCCCGTCACGGTAGCCATCCCGTGGTCGGAAACCACGAAGATATCGGGCGCGGGGGTTACCGAACGAAGCTCAGCGAAGAGCCTGCCCAGCAGGCCATCGATCATATGAATCGCGGCCCGGGTTTCCGGGGCATCCGGGCCGAACACATGCCCC
>JASIGB010000899.1:0-3161 GCA_030045355.1 Bryobacteraceae bacterium | reverse complement strand
TCGCACATCCATCACCGCCTGATGGCGCGCGGCCTTTCGCATCGCGGCGCGGTTCTGAGCTTGTACATCGCCACTGCGCTCGCAGGCATCTTCGCGTTCGGCGTAACGATCGCCCCAGGGCTTTGGAAACCGCTCGCCATCGCCGCCTTTGCCTGTTGCGCGTTGTTCGCGGTTCAGCGCTTAGGTTACGTGGAGTTCAAAGCCGCCCGCCGGGTGCTGACGCGAACGGCGTTTCAGCGCGAGATGAAAGCGCAACTCGCCGTCCAGACGTTTGAAGATCGGCTGTCTTCGGCCGGCACGGCGAGCGATTGCTGGGCCGTAATTCAGGATGTGGCGCGAGAATTCGGCTTTCACCCCGTCCGGATGCAACTCGGCGAACAGAGTTTTGTCTGGGAACCCGACTTCGTTTCCGCGCCCCGTTGGGCGCTCCGCATGCCCATTTCACAGAACGAGTGGATCGAACTGTCGCATGCTGTAACGCCCTACGATCAGTCCAACGCCGTGGTGCCCTTTGCCGAGACCGTTCGTAAGGTCCTGGGGTCGAAAACCCACAGCACTCGAGCTGTCGCAGCGGGGAGTTAACGTATGAACAACCCAACGGAATCCTTCTTGGACCTGCCCTGGGATCACCCGCGCATAGCCGGCGGTCTCTACGAATACGCACGCGTGTCCGTGCAGATTCCGCCCGCGCTGGCCGGCGCGTTGCGCGCCGTGGCGCGCGAGCATGGTGCGCCTCTCGAATCGCTATATCTGGCCGCCTACGCAATTCTGCTGAGCCGCTATGCAAATACTCAGCAGGTGCTCGTGGGCACGGATAGCGAATCCGTACTTCTGATCGAATGCCCGCCGGAAACCACCTTCCCGCAGTTGCTCCGGAATGGCTCCCCCGTTGTCCATCCGCTGCCGCCGTTCTGCAACGTGTTTTTTATCTGGGGAGCAGGCAGTCCTAAATCCTGCTGTTACGATTTGGCGCTGGCGACCGGCGGCGGAATCGCCACCCTCGTCTATTGCGAAAGTTTGTTCGAACCAGCCACCGTGGAGCGGATGGCCCGCCAGTACATCCGCCTCCTCGAAGCCATCGCGGAGGCGCCCGAAGCGCGCCTACATTCCTATGACATGATGCCCGCTGAGGAACGCGCCTTGGTTCTCGGCGCTTACTCGGGCAGCAGTGCGGATTACCCTCGCAAGACCCTGCACGAACTGTTCACCGAACAAGCCACACTGCACCCGGACGCCGAAGCGCTTGCCTTCGGCGCCGAGCGCCTGACCTATCATCAGCTCGACGAGCGGTCGAATCAGATCGCCCAACTCCTGCGCCGCGAAGGAATCCGCCCTGAGGACCGCATCGGAATCTTCATGGATCGTTCGGCCGCGATGATCGTAGCTATGCTCGGCGTGCTCAAGGCCGGCGGCGTGTACGTCCCCATCGATCCCGCCTATCCGGCCGAAAGAATAAAGTTCATCGCGGATGACACCGACATGCGATGCGTCTTGACGGAGCGCTTCGTTCGGACAAAACCACCTGCATCGGCGCCGCTGATCACTGTCGACGCACCCGATTCGCCGGTGGCAGGTTGCGCCACCGAGCCCGTCGCCAACATGTCTACGTCTGAGTCGACCGCCGTGATGGTTTACACCTCCGGCTCAACCGGACAGCCGAAAGCCGCCTGCATTCCGCACCGCGCCGTGGTCCGTATGGTTCGGAATTCCAACCAGGTGGAGGCAACGCCGGCCGACCGCATCGCGCAGGTCGCGAGCCCTTCCTTCGACGCCGCCATATTCGAAATCTGGCTCGCATTAACCAACGGCGCTGCTCTGGTCGGAATGCGCCGCGAGGTGCTGCTGGGGCCCGCGGAGCTGATGGATTTTCTGCGCGCCGAACGCGTCTCGATTCTCATCCTGAACACCGCCTACGTCCATCAAATTGGCCGCGACGCCCCGCACGTGCTCAAAGGAGTTCGCAAAGTGATGTTCGGCGGAGAAGCCGCCGAAGCGGGTCCACTCCGCAACCTCCTCCGCCACGTCGCGCCCGGCGTCCTGATCAATAGCTACGGGCCCGCCGAAGGATGTGTTGCGACTACCTACCACGAAATCGTCTCCATTCCCGATGACGCCATCACGGTTCCCATTGGCAAGCCCATTAGCAACGCCCGCATGTACCTGCTCGACAGCCTGATGCGCCCGGTACCGATCGGGCTTCCCGGCGAAATCTACATCGGAGGCGATGGTGTCGCCAAAGGCTACTGGAACAGGCCGGAACTCACCGCGCAAAAGTTCCTTCCAGACCCATTCGCGAACAAGCCTGGCGCCCTGCTCTATCGCACCGGCGACTTGGCCCGTTTGAAAGCCGGCGGCGACTTCGAATTCATCGGCCGCCTCGACGATCAAATCAAAATCCGTGGCCATCGCATCGAGCTCGCCGAGGTTCGCGGCGCCATCATTTCACACCCCGCGGTGCAGCAGCTATTCCTCATGGCTCGCGAGGATTCGCCCGGAGACCGGCGCCTGGTCGCCTACCTCACGCTGCGCCGAGCGCTCCCTAGCGCTCCGGATTTGCTGCGCCAATGGGTCCGCCAGAAGCTCCCGTCCCACATGGTTCCCTCGGCGTTCGTGATCCTGGATTCGATTCCGCTGAACACCAACGGCAAGGTGGATCGCGCAGCGCTCCCGCCGCCATCCCATCGGCCGGATATGAATGGCGCTTATCGCGCTCCGCGAACCCAATTGGAACGCACGCTGGTCCGGATCTGGCAGGCGCTGCTGCGCGTGGATCACATCGGGGTGAACGACAACTTCTTCGACCTGGGCGGCCACTCGCTTTTGGCCGCGCGGCTGATCGCGGAGATTGAAAAGCAGACGGGCCAAAATATTCCCGTGGCCGCGTTGTTTGAAGCGCCCACCATTGCCCGGCTTGCTCGCAAGCTCGCGGATCACACCTATGCCGGCGCGTGGGCGCCTCTGGTGGAGTTGCATGCTCCGGCCGCTGCGGCTGTCGCGCCGCCATTTTTTTGCATTCACTCCCTGGGGGCCAATCTGGTCAGCATCCACAAGCTCGCCTCTCTTCTTCGAGGAGATCGAGCCATCTACGGCCTCCAACCGCCTGGATTGGACGGAAAAGAACAGCCGCTCGACAATGTCGACGCCATCGCATCCGCCTACTT
>JASIGB010000898.1:0-13648 GCA_030045355.1 Bryobacteraceae bacterium | reverse complement strand
GCCGCGCGCGCGGTTCGATCTGGTCCCAGATTTCGCGCCAGACCTTGGCCGCCGGCTGACCCAGCGCCCAAGGATGCTTGCCGCCGAGGATGGAATTATAAGCGTCGTTATAAAGATTGATCAGCTCGTTGCCCCACCAAACGAACATGGGTTGGCGCGAGGTGAGCATGATGCGTACGGAAGTCCGCAGGGCTTGGGGCCAGGACTCCACCGGGCCGAGCGCCGTTCGCGACCAGTCCATGGCACGCATCAAAGCGCCGAGCTCCCCGCCGCCCGCGAGCGGTCCCCCGCTCAAAGGCAGCCGGTCTTGCGATATCTCGGGCTGCATCCGTATCTACGTTAGATCTTGTTACACGGAAATCGTTTCGCGAACATTGCGGGCCGATCACGGGGCCGCGATCCGGCGGAATGGCGACGCCGCGCTGTATACTAGCCCTCGCCCGTGTTTATCGTTCACGATCTTGGAACCGCGGTCCTGTTGTGCGTCGTTACGATGCTAGGCTGGGGTTCCTGGGCCAACACGCAGAAGCTCGCCGGAAAAGACAAGTGGCCGTTTGAGCTGTTTTACTGGGATTACGCGATCGGCGTAATGGTGTTTTCCCTGATATTCGGGCTGACGCTGGGCAGCGCGGGGCCGGCTGGGGGAGCGTCGTTCCTCGAGAATCTGCGCGGCGCGGCGAGCGGAGCGGCGTGGACCGCCATTTCGAGCGGGGTGCTCTTCAACATCTCGAATATTTTGCTGGTGGTCGCGATCGATGCGGCGGGCATGGCGGTTGCCTTTCCGGTGGGAGTCGGACTTGCGCTCGTGATCGGGACACTGAAGAGTTATGTGTTGTCGCCGAGAGGTAGCCCGCATCTGTTGTTTGGCGGTGTGGCGATGATCGTTCTCGCCATGATCATGTCGGCGCTCGCGCATCGCCGGATCGGGGCGGGAAAGCAGACCAAGACATTCAGGGGACTGGTGTTTGCGATCGTGGCCGGGTGCCTGATGGGATTTTTCTATCCGCAACTGGTGGCTTCCCTATCGCCGGATTTCACCACGCGCGCGATCGAACCCGGTTTGCTGACGCCTTACACCGCGCTGGTTTTGTTCTCGATCGGCGTGCTGGCCAGCAACGCCGTGGTAAACACCGTCTTCATGCGCGCGGGCCGCTACAGCTATGCGGATTATTTTCGCGCACGCACGCGGCTGCATTCGCTCGGATTCCTCGGCGGCTGCATCTGGATGCTCGCGCTGTCGCTGAACGTGATCGCCTCCGGCGTGGCGGGGCCGGCGATTTCTTACGCGCTCGGCCAGGGCGCGACGTTGGTGGCGGCTATCTGGGGCGTCCTGATCTGGCGCGAATTCACGGGCGCGGCCAAGAGCACCTGGGCGCTGGTGGGGCTGATGTTCGCTGGATACGTTCTCGGGCTGGTGCTGATCGGCGTAGCGAGCGTCTGATGCCTGGTTCGATTGTGGTCATCGGCAGTCTGAACATGGATTTCGTCCTGGAGGTGGATCGTTTGCCGATGCCGGGAGAAACAATTCTCGGGCGCGGCTTTCGCACGGTTCCGGGAGGCAAGGGCGCGAACCAGGCATACGCCGCCGCGAAATTGGCGCGCGGCGCATCGGCGGTGCGGATGGTGGGGCGCGTCGGATCCGATGCGTTCGGTAGGGCGCTCAAGACCAATCTGGCCGACGTGGGCGTGGATATTCAAGCGGTGCTCGAAACCGGATCGGAAGCAACCGGAGTGGCTTTGATCCACGTGGATGAAGCCGGACAGAACTCGATCACGGTGGCGCCGGGGGCGAATGCGCTGGTCTCACCCGGGGATATCGGTTCGCTCGAAGGCGCGCGATGCGTGCTGTTGCAACTGGAAGTTCCTCTCGAAACCGTCGCCAAGGGCTTACGGAATGCCCGTCAACACGCCGCTATCGGAATCCTGGATCCCGCGCCCGCGCGCGAGGTGCCGGATGAAATCCTCGCGCTCGTGGACATCGCGACGCCCAACGAGACGGAAGCCTGCATGCTCGCGGGCGTGACGTCCGGCCGGCTCATGCCGGATGAGGCCCAAGCGATCGGCCGGCGGATCTTGGAACGCGGCGCCGGGTCGGTGATCGTGAAGCTGGGCGATCGTGGCTGTGTGTATTGCGGCTCCGGGCGCAGCATCATCGTACCGGCTGTCCCCGTACGCGCTGTGGACTCCACGGCCGCGGGCGATACGTTCAATGCAGCGCTTGCCATCGCGCTCGTCGAGGATCTCGCCATCGAGGACGCGCTGCGGTTCGCCAACGCCGCCGCCGCGATTTCGGTGACGCGGCCGGGCGCCCAGACATCGGCGCCGTCCAGGGCCGAGGTGGAGTCGCTGTTCGCACGAACTCACGCGTGACAATTGTCATGCGCGCCGCCTGACGAACTTCACTACCCGAGCCCGCGCTTCCAGGGCAGCATAGAGCCATGGAAACAACAATTGCAGTGCCTGATCCCTCGATCCTTGGCGCGGAGGCGTTCAAGGGCCGCGCCATCGGCGCCCTGGTTTGCGGCTTCTTCGGCTCCTGCTGGATGCTCGGAGCGGTGTATTTCGGAGAAATTTCCAATCCCGCGTTGCTCGCCGCGCTCGCGCTGCTGGCGGGGGTGTCCGTTATTTGGCCGATCGCGCAGCTTGTGCGGGTTCGCCGGTTGCCGTACTCAACCCGCGGCGGCCAAGGCTGGTCTGACGTATCCAAACCCTACTGGACCCTCGTGGTCATCGAGTGGGCGGCCTGCATCGTCGCGTCGAACTGGCTGAGCCACACGGGGCACCCCGACGTGATCCCGCAGGCCGTCGGCCTCATTGTCGGGTTGCACTTCATCCCGCTGGCGAAAATATTCCGGGCACCCATCTACCACTGGACCGCGGCGGCCATGGTATTGGGCGTCGTGGCTTCATTTGCTGTTGCGGCTGGGGACCTTCGCAGCATCGTGGCATCTGGGGTCTGCGGGCTCGCCTTATGGGCTACCGAAGCCGAGATTCTGTGTCAGTATAGGCTTGCATCCCGATAGAAGTTTGCCATGCGTCTGCTACCCCGCAATCCAGAACTCGGCTGGACGCCTTATGTATGGCTGGTCTACCTGGGATTCTTTTTCGTCCAACCGTTTGTTGCCCGCGCGCATTGGAAGGAATGGCTGGCTACAGGCTTGGCGTCCGGCATCTTCCTCGTCCTCTATTTTGCCGGCTATTGGGTCCGGGGACGCCGGCGCTTAGCAATTTCCGCGGCGATCGCGCTGCTGGGCTTGGGGTTTGCGCCGTGGAACGAGGGCGCGGCGGTTTTCATCATTTATGCCTGCACCGGGATCGCGTACGCCGGGGACGCGGGGTTCGCAGCGAAAGCCCTGGGGGCGTTGTTGGCTGTCGTTGCCGCGGAAGCTCTCCTGCTCCATCTGAGCATCTGGTTCTGGGTTTACTGCATCGGCCTGTCCCTGAGCATAGGGTCCGTAAGTATCTATTTCGCGCAAAGAAACGAGGCCAACCGCCGGCTGCGCATGGCGCACGACGAGATCGAACACCTGGCGCGCGTGGCCGAACGCGAGCGGATTGCGCGGGATTTGCACGACGTCCTGGGGCACACGCTCTCGGTCGTGGTTCTGAAGTCGGAGCTGGCGGCGAAGCTGATCGGGCACGAACCGGCGCGGGCGGAAAACGAAATCCGCGACGTGGAGCGGATCTCGCGCGACGCGCTGGCCGAGGTGCGCAAAGCCATCGGCGGATACCGGTCCCGCGGATTAGACGAGGAAATTGCTCGCGCGGCTTCCACGCTGCGGACCGCGGGCGTAACCGCGGAGTGTGAGACGGCGTCGGTGCCCCTTTCACCCGCGCAGGAGACCGTTCTGGCTCTCGCGGTCCGGGAGGCCGTCACCAACGTGGTTCGCCATGCCGGCGCGGCGCATTGCCGCATGAAGATCGAGAGGGTGAACGGATCCTGCCGGCTGGAGATCCACGACGACGGCCGTGGCGGAATCCAGGTGGAAGGGAACGGCGTGCGCGGAATGCGGGAACGGGTAGAGGCGCTGGGAGGCACGTTGCAGCGCGAAACCAGTGCCGGAACGCGGGTCACCATCGTGCTGCCGCTCGCCGCGGGGGAGAGCGCGAACGCATGAAGTCCGGCAAAGCGATCCGAGTAGTGATTGCCGAAGACCAGGGAATGGTTCTGGGAGCGCTGGCCGCGCTGCTTGAGATCGAGCAAGATATCGCCGTGGTGGGCCAGGCGCGCGATGGCCGGTCCGCGCTCACGGCGGTAGCCGAACAGCGTCCGGATGTGCTCATCACAGATATTGAAATGCCCGAGATGAGCGGTTTGGAGGCGGCGGCCGAGTTAAAGCGCCTCGGGTCGGCGACCCGCGTGATCATCCTGACGACGTTCGCCCGCGCGGGCTATCTGCGGCGCGCCTTGGACGCCGGCGCATCGGGGTATTTGCTGAAGGACAAACCGGCTAAGGATTTGGCGGATGCCGTGCGGCGCGTGCAGCAAGGCCTAAGAGTCATCGATCCGGAACTGGTGGCCGAAGCCTGGGGCGAAGCCGATCCGCTCACCGAACGCGAGCGGCAAGTGGTTCGCCTGGCGGGTGAAGGCGTCGCGGGCGCCGAGATCGCCGGGAAACTGGGGCTTTCGGAGGGTACCGTGCGCAATTATCTTTCCGAGGCCATCAACAAATTGGGCGCGAGCAATCGCGTGGAAGCGGCCCGGATCGCGCGGGCTAAAGGTTGGCTGTAACAGGACTGGCTTTCGTCAGCGGCCGACTTCCAGCCGCGCCGTGCCGCCTTGTGGATCGTTAAACTCATAGACTTCCGGCTGCGAAGAAACCTGCTTGATGCGCACCTGCTGCCATTCGGCCTTGGGATCGGATTGCCGATACCATCCGCTCAAGACGTATTGCGATGGTTCCTTCGAACCCCATTCATAGCAGGAGTCGATGGGCACCAGGGCCGGGGCCGCGGGCGCGGCATTGGATGTGGACCATATGTCGCGCCAGCCAGCTTTCTCATGGTGCAGGCACTTCCACACGTCCACTTCGCAGCGCTCGGAATGATAGCGGCTCACCACGAATTCGCGCGCCGTCGAGCCCGGGGAGAAGGTGGTGCGAATACGGAGCAGATCCTCGGCAGCGCCGTACCCGTCGCACGGGATGCGGCTGTGCAACTGAAATCCCATGGCCGGGTCCAGGGCCTCATGGGCGGGATGGCCGAGGCCGAAGATCAACAAGAGGAGAATGGCATTCATCACTTCCATTAGCGCATGTTTGCAACCAGGCAGGGATCGGGGCCGGGGATCGGGGGCTAATGCTCGCGATACTCGCCGAAGACGGCGCACAGGCGGTCGGAAATTTCCCCCACCGTCGCGTAGGCTTCGGCGCACGCGAGGATGTGCGGCAGCAGGTTGTCGCCGGATCGGGCCGCGGCTTCGAGCGCGCACAGCCGCGCGTTGAGTGAGTGGGAATCGCGCGAGGCGCGCAAATCGCGGAGGCGCGCAATCTGCTGTTTTTCCAGCTCCGGGTCGAGCCGGAATGTTGCGGGCGGCTCTTTTTCGTCTTGCTCGAATCTGTTCACGCCGACGACGATTGTCTCGCCGTGTTCGACCGCCTGCTGGTCGGCGTACGCGGCGTTCTGAATTTCATTCTGGATAAAACCTTTTTCGATGGCCGCCAGCGTTCCGCCCATGGCGTCGATGCGGGCGATGTAGTCAGCCGCGCCACGCTCGATTTCATCGGTCAACTTTTCGATGTAGTAGCTGCCGCCTACCGGGTCGGCCGTCGCGGTGACGCCGGTTTCGTAGGCGATGATTTGCTGGGTGCGGAGGGCCAGTCGCGCGGCCTCTTCGGTCGGAAGCCCGAGCGCTTCATCCTTGGCGTTGGTGTGTAGCGATTGAGCGCCGCCCAGCACGGCCGCGAGAGCCTGCATCGAAACGCGCACTACGTTGACGTCGGGCTGCTGCGCCGTGAGGGTGGAACCGGCGGTTTGCACATGAAAACGCAGCATCATCGAGCGCGGATTGCGCGCGCCGAAGCGCTCGTGCATGATCTTGGCATAAAGTCTGCGCGCAGCGCGGAACTTGGCGACCTCCTCCAGGAAGTGCTTATGCGAATTGAAGAAGAACGAAAGCCGGGGGGCGAACGTATCCACGTCCAGGCCGGCCTCGATGGCCGCGCCAATGTAGGCGATGGCGTCGGCGAGCGTGAACGCCACCTCTTGGACCGCTGTGGAGCCGGCCTCGCGAATGTGATAGCCGCTGATGGAGATGGTGTTCCATTCGGGCAGCTCGCGCGACGCCCAGGCAAACAGGTCCGTGATGATCCGCATGGCCGGCCGCGGCGGATATATGTAGGTGCCGCGGGCAATGTACTCTTTCAGAATGTCGTTCTGGATGGTGCCCGAGATTTTGCGCAAGTCCGCGCCCTGGCTGCGCGCCACCAGCACATACAAGCTCAGCAGGATGGCCGCGGTGGAATTGATGGTCATCGAGGTCGTGATGCGCGCGAGCTCGATGCCCTCGAACAGGCGCTGCATATCGGCGAGCGAACAGATGGCGACGCCCACGCGTCCTACCTCGCCCGCGGCGAGCGGATGGTCGGAATCCATGCCCATCTGCGTCGGCAAGTCGAAAGCGACCGAAAGCCCGGTGATGCCCTGCGAGAGCAAATAGCGATAGCGCCGGTTGCTTTCTTCCGCGGTTCCAAAGCCGGCGTACTGGCGCACGGTCCAGAGGCGGCTGCGATACATGTCGGGGTAGAGGCCCCGGGTGAAAGGGTACTGGCCTGGCTGGTCACCTTCGGGGTGGTTCATGATTTGGAGATTTTGCGCGCCTTTAGAAACGAGTGAATGCCGTAGCCGGCCATGAGCAACCCGAAGGTCACTTCCATTGCCACACGGGGCCCCGTGTCGTTCTTGCCCCAGTCGCGCCAGATAGCATGCGCCGGGAGCAGTGCCAACACGATGAAAAGGAAGCCGATCACCTGATTCCAGAGGATATGGAGGGGACGGACGATTCCGGGAATCACATGCTGGCAAAACTTCTTTGCGACCGCGAACATGCGCTAGTACTAGTGTAGCGCCGCTCGCGAGAATCGCTACTGAGACCCAGGGATTTCGCCGATAGAGAATTATAGGAGAGCAAAACCTGACGCCCGGCGCACTTACCAATTGCCTGAAACTGTCCTTGCCTCGGCAACATCAAGAAGGTAGAGTGTTATTCTAAGAGGGACGCCCGCTCAAAGAAAGGGGCAATGCGTGGAAGAGAAACTCAAAGAGTTGATGCAAGAGCTTGGCAATGCGATTAACGAATCGCTGTCGGACTCCGATCGCATTGCGGCCGCTATCGGGGAAATCAAGCGGGCTGGCTATGACGTCTTCCTGGTCCTCGAAGCTACCATCGGCTTCAATAAGCGCGAGGAAAACGGTGAGTACGAATCCGAGGGCGAAAGTGAAACCGCCGAATCCGAAGCGCCGCCCAAGCGCAAGTTCGAATCCACCGGCAAGATTAAGCTGACCTCTCAGGATCAGAAGTTCCTGAAGGCTCTCAAGATCGCCATCGACGAAGATAAAAGCTAACCCGCTATTGGCTTTTGGCCATTAGCTCCTGATAGACCTTCCAAGTAGCTTCGCAAGCCTTCTCCCATGTGAGTTGTGCGGCCCGGGCAAGGCCTGCCTGGATCAACGTCTCGCGCAGCGAGGAATCGGCAATCAGCCGTTGCAGACCCTCCGCGATCGGCCCAACGCCGGTTGGATCCACCAGCAGCGCCGCATCGCCCGCTACCTCCGGCATCGCCGAAACATTCGATGTCAGCACCGGGACGCCGCGTGCCATGGCATCCAGGATCGGCATACCGAATCCTTCGGCGAGAGAAGGGAAGGCCAGGATGGACGCGCGCCGGTAGAGATGCTCCAGTTCGGGTGTTGTGACATATTCGAGCACGTGGATGTCCTGCTTGCGTGAACTGGACGCGATGCGCGAGAGCGCTTCCTGGGACTCGAAACCGAACGATCCGGCCAGATGCAGTTCCCAGCCGGGCGGCGTTTGTTCGAACGCCTCCACCAGACGCACGACATTCTTGCGGCGCTGGATGGCGCCCACGCTCAGGATGATGTTTTCGCGCGGGACGGGAACGGCCGCCACGGGCGCGAGACGCGTACCATGGGGGATCACGCGGATCTTCGCTGGATCGACGCGCAGCAGTTCCTCGACCTGCCGCGCCGTGAAGGCCGAGACCGTAATGATGAGATCCGAGCGTTCGGCGGCGTCGCGGGCCTGCGCAGCGAAGCGCTCGCGGAATCCAGGCGTGGAATAATCGCCGGAGATCACGAACAGATCGTGGAACGTGGTGACTGTGCGGCGGTAGCGTGCGACTCCCAGCCGCTGGTTGAGCCCATGAAACAGGTCCGCGGGAGGCGCACGTTGTTCACCCAGAATGCGGCGGCTGGCGTTCGCTGGAAGAGAATCCGAGAACGACCGCAGCAAGCGATGCGGCCGGTAGCAAAACAAGAAGCGCACTTCCGGATGCGCTCGCGCCAGGCCGAAAAGAATCTCGCGCGAATAGACTCCCACACCCGACAGGTTGCGGCCCACCGAGTAAGTGGCATCGAGAGCGATTTTCAATCAGCCAGCATAGCGGTTTTGGCGGGGGGTTCGGCGGGCATGCCGACCGCGACGTAACTCACCCTGCGCTGGCGCTCGATGGCGAAACGAATGGCGCGCGCCAGCGGCAGGCACTCCAGTTCGGATTTCACCAGAACATCCTGTGCACCGTCCCGCAGCAGACGGTTCGCAAGATAATCGTCGGCCTCGTCGGCCAGCACCAGGATTGGAGTATCACCAGCACAAGCGCTCACTTCCAGAAACGAATCGAGCAAGGCCTGGCTATCGGGCAGGCTGAGATTCAGCAGAACGGCGTCGAAACGTTCGCGCCGCAGGCAGCCGATCGCGTCCGAAAGCCGGTCCACCGGCACAATGGCCGAGGCGCGCCAGAGGCACCACAGCCGGTTCTCTTCAATCTCCAGGAGCGCCTCACACACCAGTTCTTCGTCTTCGAGGCAGTCCTCCACGATCAGAAGCTTGAGGATCTTGGAGTCCGGCACACGCTGTAGTGCACGGCGGCGAGGCTTTGTATCAGGGTTTCTAGCGCGAACTTTCAAACGGCCAGTTGGTATTCCTTCAATTTGCGGTAGAGCGTGGTGCGCCCGATACCCAAAAGATTCGCGGCGACGGCCCGGTCGCCTTTCGTATATGCCAGTGCATCGAGGATCGCTTGCCGTTCCATCTGCATCAGGGGAATCACCGGCGGCCGTATGCCTTCGGGAGCGCTGCGATGCTCGTGGGACCCGGCTTCGCCCGGCGGCTTATGCGTGGGTTGGAACCCAACTGCCACTGAGAGCGATTGCGCCCGCTTCGCCAACAGATGATTTTGCAGCATGGACGGCAGTTCGGCGGCGTGCAATAACGGCCCCGTGTTGATCGCCACCATGTGCTGGACGCAATTCTCAAGTTCGCGCACATTGCCTGGCCAATCGTAGGAGAGCATCGCCTCCAGCGTCTCCTGCGTCAGCGTGTGACCTTTGCCGTAGCGCGCCAGGAAATGAGCGATCAGGGCCGGGACATCTTCCTTACGATCGCGCAGGGGCGCCAGCCGCAAATTGACGACGTTTAGCCGGTAAAACAGATCGCGGCGGAACGTTCCCTTCTCCACTTCCTTCGCCAGATCCCGGTTGGTGGCCGCGATGACGCGGAAGTCCGACCGGCGGTGCGTCAGCGAGCCAACCGGGCGAAACTCCTTTTCCTGCAAGACGCGCAACAGCTTGGCCTGGAGGTCGAGCGGCAGCTCGCCGATCTCGTCGAAGAACGCCGTGCCGCCGTCAGCCACCTCGATCAATCCGGTCTTGGGGGTGATGGCGCCGGTGAACGCGCCCTTCACATGACCGAATAGCTCGCTTTCCATGAGCGGACCCACTAGGGAGGAACAATCGATGGTCACGAACGGGCCGACCGGCTGAATCTGATGGATGGAACGCGCCACTACCTCCTTGCCAGTACCGGTCTCTCCCAGCAGCAGGACTGGCCAGCGGCAGCGGCCGAGCTTTTCCACCATCCTTAAGACGTTCCGGATGCGCGGCGACTGGCCAACTAACAAAGGAGCGGTTTCTTCAACTTGCCCTAGCATTCGTGAACCCCAATCCGGGTTTTACAGAAGATAGTGCCTCAGCCCTTCATAAACTCTACGAGGACTTTAGGATTTCGACAACACCCTGTGGTATTGAATTAGGGGATTATTTGTGGGACTGGCCGGACCTCATTTGGGGGGATCGCCCTAGTACCGTAGGCGTAACAGGAGTCGCGGCGGTCTAACGCGCCGCGCTGGCCGCCGCAGGCGCCGAGGGAGACGGATCCAGGCGTACCACGAAAGCCGCACCGGTCTTGGCGCGCACGCGCGAGGCGAGCTCGGCGGCAGCCTGCTCGGAAGGAACGCGCCCCACCACCACGCGCCAGAATGCCGGGCTATCGGCGCGCTGCACCATTTGCGCGGGACCGAACTCTTGTTCCAGCGTGGCGCGCAGCCGCTCGGCGCGTCCGGCGTCGAGGAATGCGCCGGCCTGCACGCCGAACCAATCGGATGCCGCGCTGAGCGCGGGCACCGAGAGGATGTCGAGGCGAACGGGAGCAACGCCGGGTCCGATGAGATCGACGGCTTGTGCCGCGGCGTGCGAAAGGTCAATGATGCGATTTTCGACGAAGGGCCCGCGATCGATGATGCGGACGTCGACGGTCTTGCCATTGTTGAGATTGACCACGCGCACCATGGTCCCGAAGGGGAGCGTGCGATGCGCGGCGGTCAATTTTTCCATATCGTAGATCTCGCCGTCGGCGGCGGGGCGCCCGTGATAGGGATGGCCGTACCAGCTGGCCAGTCCGGTCTCGCCGTTGATGATCGTACCGGCGGAGCGCGGCGCGACAGGTGCGGTTACGGTGCGATGCTTTTTCGCGCAAGCCGAGAGCACGAGCGCGGCGGCCAGCAGCGCGGCGAGCCCGGCCCTGAGGCCCATGGATCTGTGGAGAGCCACTTGGTCAGATCGTAACGCGCCGCGGGCGCGCGGGCAAGAACAAAATCGCGCGTTTGCGGCGTGGAGAGCGGCGCCGGCGTGAAGAACAATTCATCTGGAAAATGGTTTTGCGGGAGGGGAGGGACGCGAGAGAGTGCGGCGTGCTTGCCCGATGTGCATTTTTTTCTTGACTTTCAACTCAAAGCACCTTATATATGAATCACACTGCGATCTCAGATCGCAAATCTGATGTTAGGGAGAATCAATCGATGAAGAACGCAACAAAGAAGGCTGCGAAGAAGGCCGCAAAGAAAGCGCCCGCCAAGAAGAAGAAGTAAGATCCTTGGCGCCCCGAGAGGGCTCGCAGTTAGTTTAGGGTTCATGCAAAACGGCCCCGAGAGATCGGGGCCTTTTTTATTGCCTACGCGTCCCTAGTCTCCACTCGTCCACCGGCTCCGCTCCATTGTTCAGCCAGTAGACGACGTGCCCTCCTCCAACGACGGGATTGACCCACATCACCTCCGAAGCCGCAGGCAGCGCTAGTTCGGCACGGGCGACTTCGTCCAGCGAGATGACGATCTCATCGGTGTTGAGCGCCGCTTCCACCAGGTAAAGGTCCTTCTGGACTGACCTGCGCGCCGGCGCTTCTGCGCGCAGCGCCTCGTTTGGCGCATCCGCGAGTTCATCCACTTTACGCTTGCTCGTCATCTCTGCGAGCCATAGTTTCGAGAACAGCGACCGGTGACGAGCCCACTCGCCGCGAAGCAGCGGCGTCATGACAGCGCGATAGCTGATGCGGAGGACGGCTTGAAGGAACTCACGACTCCTGCGCGAATCCTCGTGCATCGCAAGACCCGCTGCGGAGGCGACCGAGGCGTCGATCACGAAGCGCCGAGGGCTCGCAGCCATTTAGCGGGCGAGCCGGTCCTCGACAGCGTCGAGGTATTCTTGCTCCGACCGGAGAGCGACGTCTCCGAAATCTTCCGGCCAATCGCCGAATGCGCCGTTGGCGTCGAGTTCGGCGCTCTTCACCTGAGTGACACCTTCGGTGTCGCGCGAGAACCAGTGCAAGGCGACCAGTTCAGGGTCAAGATCCCCCTTCGCGACTAACGTTTGAATGGCCCTGAGGAGCAGTGCGCTGTGTGTCTCGGCGACGACTCGCACGCCGCGCTTGGCGGCGTTGGCGAGGATGCCGGCCAGATTGGTTTGGGCACGCGGATGCAGGTGGATCTCGGGTTCTTCGAGATACACTAGCTCGCCCTCATCTGCGGCCCGCAACGCCACGAGAACAGGTAGGACTTGCGATACGCCGACACCGACGTCGGCGACGCTAACGAGGTCGTCGGAATCGGGGTCCGGCAACCTGTTGATCTGCAGGTCCAATTCGACTTCGTTTATCGCCTTAGCGGCGATTCTTGACGCCAGACCCAGTTCCGCCAAATCGCAATTGAGTTGTTGATGCCGCTCGCCGTCAACACTGGACTGCCAATGGAGGATCAAGCTTGCGGTATAGGGTTCGAAAGTACCAGGAAAATGCGGTCCCGTCGCTGTGCGACGATATGTCCTCGATGGATTGCCCCGTAATCCGGGGACATGAATCAGACCCTGCATGTCTGGCAACGGCTGCGCGGGGAGGATGGGAAGGCCCAACAAATCGTCGTCGACAACGGTGAGTAAGAATCGATCGCGCGATATAAATGGATGGCTTGCCTTACGTCGCCGTGGCTCTCTGGTGAGCTCCCTGATCTGATCCTCAGCCATCTCGGGACGCAACGTCTTTTTGGTTGCCGGAGTGTAATAGGTCTGGTCGTAGATCTCCAGCGCGCGGCGCTTGACAAAGCAGATGCCAAACCCAAACTCTCCAGTCATAATCTCTACTCGCAAGAAGCGCGGCGCAAGAGCCGTGGCTTTCTTCGACAAGAACTGGGAGCTTGAGCTAAATGTGACATTCGGCCCGTCGATTTTCAGCGGCCCTGGATCGTACGTCGCCTCCAGCGTCTGCTTCAGCATCAGCAGCGGCTGCATGATCGCCGATTTGCCCGAGTTGTTGGCGCCCGCCAGGATCGTCAGTGGGCGGATCTCGATCTCCTGCCGTTTGGCAATCGATTTGAACCCCTCGACCGCGATGCGGGTGATGCCGTCCGCCATAACTTAGCCCAGCCTATCGAGCGCCGCGCGCAGCTCATCGAGCGTCATCGCGCCGGGATGGTACACGCGCACGATGCCCTGCCGGTCGATCAGCACGAGCGTCGGCGTGGTGCTGGCGCCGTAGTTGCGGAAGTTAGCCTCGCTCACCGGCGCGGGTACGCTCAGCAGGTCCGCATAAAACTGATGCCGGATCTGCTCAATGTACTTCAACTCCGCGGCGGGCGGAGCCTCGTTGCCGTTCGCCACGTAGCCGTAACGCTGCGTGGGCGCGATCATCACCAGCCCCTTGGGACCGTACTTGCGCGCGATCTCGGCCAGGATGTGCTCCTCCTGTTTACAGTCCGGACACCAGTGCGCCCAGAAGAACAGCAGCACCGGTTTGCCGCGGAACGCACCCAGCGGCGCGGGCTGGGGCCCCAGAAATTCGGTCTCCTGGAGCGCCGGGGCGGGCCGGCCT
>JASIGB010000897.1:0-5347 GCA_030045355.1 Bryobacteraceae bacterium | reverse complement strand
CGCTTCGGCTGCATGATCGGCGCCAAGGCGCAGCCCACCAATACGCTGCTGCCGGTGCTCGCCAAGCACAAGAGCTTTCAACTGCGTAGCGGAAGCTGGGTGCGGCGCATCGTGCATGAAAACGGGCGCGCCAGCGGAGTGCAATATACAGACGCCAACGGTGAAGAGTTTTTCCAGCCGGCGGAAATCGTACTGCTGAACTCGTTCACATTGAATAATGTCCGGCTGCTGTATCTTTCGAAAATCGGCACGCCCTACGATCCGGCTACTGGCAAGGGAACGCTGGGCCGCAACCTGACGCATCAGGTGGAGGGCGGTATCCGCATCTTCTTCGACAAGCCGATGAACCTGTTCATGGGCGCGGGATCGCTCGGCCAGCGCTTCTCCGATTTCGACGGCGATAACAACCTCACCGAAAAGGACGGGATTCTGCGCTACGGGATGTTGAGCTTCAACGGCAACGGCAACCTGCCGATCGGAGCGATCGGCGCGATGCCTCCGGGTACGGCGAAATCGAACTGGGGCGCCGAATGGAAGGCAGCCGCGATCCAATGGTACGACCGCGCGGCGCAACTGAATCTTTACGGCGAGCACATGTCCTATCGTCAAAACTACATGGACCTCGACCCCACGTACACGGACAAATTCGGCGATCCCCTGCTGCGCTTCACGCTCGATTGGACCGAGCACGAGCACAAGCAGCGCGATTTCGCCCATGCGCTGGCGGCGAAGATCGCACCGGCCATGGGCGCGAAGGTGGATCCCACCCCGCCCTCGCACGCGCGCTACAACGTGATCAATTATCAGAGCACGCACATTCAGGGAGGCGCGGTGGTGGGCGCTTCGCCTGAAACCAGCGTGGTGAATCCTTATTTGCAGCACTGGGACATTCCGAATCTATGGGTGATCGGCGCGTCGTCGTTTCCGCAGACGGCGGCCGGAAACCCCACGCTCACGGTAATGGCCATGACGTACCGGGCGGCCGACGCAATGATCGGCAAATATCTGAAGAACCCGGGGAGGTTAGCATGAAGCGCAGAGAGTTCCTGACCATCCCCGCGAGCGCCCTCGGTGGAACGCTGCTCTACACGCTGGCGCGCGAACCGTTCCGGCTGCAAGCGCAAGAGGGGAACGTGCCGGGCGGCGACATCAAGGTCCCGCTGCGATTCTTCACCGCGGCGGAAGCGCGCACCGTCGCCGCGGCCTGCGAGCGCATTTTTCCCAGCGATGCAAGCGGTCCCGGCGCGAAAGAAGCGGGCGTGGTGATTTACATCGATCGCCAATTGGCGGGTCCCTACGGCGCCGATAAATACCGCTACACCAAAGGACCGTTCGTTGAATCCTATCCCGAGCACGGCTATCAAGGGAAAGCCGACCCGCGCGAGACGTATCGGGCGGGCATCGCGCAGCTCGGAGCGAATTTCGAAACTCTCGCGGCGAGCGAACAAATCGAAAGACTGACGGCGATCCAGAAGACGCACTTCTTTCAGTTGCTGCGCGCCCACACCATCGAGGGCATGTTTTCGGACCCCATGCATGGCGGCAACGCGGGGCTCATCGGCTGGCAGTTGATCGGATATCCAGGGCCGCGCATGAGCTGGAAGCAGGATGTAGATCAGCATTTCGGCGCCGAGTTCCGTCCGAAACCGGCGAGCCTGGAACAAATCATGCATCGGAAAGGAAATCCCTGGGAAGATGAAAAGGCCTAGCCCGATTGCTCTTGTACTGGTCCTCGCGTGCCCGCTCGCGGCGCAAGATTCGGCGGCGCTGGCCAAGGGCAAACAACTGTTCGCCGGCATGTGCTCGCGCTGCCACGGGCTCACGGGCGGCGGTGGCGAAGGGCCGAACCTGAACCGTCCCGTGTTGACGTTCGCATCGGACGACCAAGAGCTGCTGGCGATCATTCGCGACGGAATTCCCAACACCGGCATGCCGCGCGTGCGGCGCATGACGGACGCGGAACTCAATTCGCTGGTACTCTACGTCCGGTCTCTCGGTCGAGTTCATGGCGCTGTGCCGAAAGGCGATCCCGAACAAGGAAAAGCCGTTTACGCGAAGCTCGGCTGCTCCGGTTGCCACACCATCGCGGGGGAAGGCGGGAGCTTCGGCCCCGAGCTCACGAACATCGGCGCGTTTCGCCCTCCCGATTATCTGCGCCAGGCGATCGTCGAGCCGGGTGCTACGCTGCCACGCGGCGTGATGACGGTGCCTGGCCACGGATTCGCTGAATTTCTACCGGTCCACGTGGTCACGCGCGAGGGCCAGGAAGTGCGCGGTATTCGGTTGAACGAAGATTCGTTCACCATCCAAGTGAAGGACACGAGTAACCGGATTTATTCGTTCCGCAAAGACGATCTGCAGACACTGGAGAAGGAGACGGGCCAAAGCATGATGCCGAGCTACAGCGGGAAGGTCTCGGACGCTGAACTCGACGACCTGGTGGCATATTTGTGGAGCCGCGGAGGGGCACGATGAGATTGCTCGTACTGTTTGCGATCGGGGGCACAGCGTTCGCCCAGGTGCCGTATCAGCGCATCGTCGCCGCCGGCAGCGATCCTTCGAGTTGGGTAACGTACTCGGGAAATTATCAGGCGCAGCGTTTCTCCGCGCTCGACCAGATCAACCGGCAGAACGTCGCGCAACTGAAACTGACCTGGGTGTACCAGATGCAGTCGCCCGGAATCGTCGAGGCTTCGCCCATCGTTGCCAATGGCGTGATGTACATCACCGAGCCGCCGAGCACGGCCACGGCGCTCGATCTGCGTACGGGACGTCCATTGTGGACGTATACGCCGAAAATTCCCTCGGATGTCATCATTATCGGCTCGCCGCCGGTAAATCGCGGCGTCGCGATTCTCGGTGACACGGTGTACTTCGGCACGGTGAATTGCCATCTCATCGCGCTGGATGCGAAGTCCGGAATCGTGCGTTGGGACGTGAAAGTCGACGACAATCACAAAGGCTACTACATCACGGCGGCGCCGCTCGCCATCGACGGGAAAGTCATTATCGGCGTTTCTGGCGCCGAGACCGGCATCCGCGGCTTCATCGACGCGTTCGATGCTAAGACCGGTCAGCGGCTTTGGCGCAGATGGACAGTGCCGGGTCCTGGTGAGCCGGGCTCGGAATCCTGGGGCGGGGAAAGCTGGAAGCACGGTGGAGGGTCTACGTGGGTGACGGGCTCCTACGATCCCGAGCTCAAGCTGATTTACTGGGGTACGGGAAATCCCTCGCCGGATTGGAACGACGAGACGCGAGCGGGCGACAATCTGTACACCTGCTCGCTGCTCGCGCTCGACGCGGACACCGGCGAGATCAAGTGGCATTTCCAATTCACGCCGCACGACGTACACGATTGGGACGCCACCCAAATTCCGGTCCTGTTTAACGCCGAAGTGAAGGGGCGGGCCCGCAAAGTGGTGGCGACGGCGAACCGCAACGGATTTTACTACGTGCTGGACCGCGAGACCGGCGAATTCTTGACGGCGGTTCCGTACATCAAACAGACCTGGACCGATGGCTTAGATGCGAAAGGCCGGCCGTTCGCCCGCCGCGATGCCGATCCTAAGGAAACCGGTACGCTGGTGTACCCGGACATCACGGGAGGCGCGAATTTCTGGAGCCCCACCTACAGCCCGAAGACGCAACTGTTCTATCAGGCAGCGCGGGAAATCGGCGGGATTTATTACAAAGGCGAGGCCGAATACAAGGAAGGCACGGCATATACCGGAGGCGGCGGCGAACGCAAAATCGGCGACGAAGCGTATGGCGCGGTGCGCGCGCTCGAAGCCACCACGGGGAAACTGCGTTGGGAATTCAAGCTGCTGACGCCGCCGTGGGCGGGTCTTTTGTCCACAGCGGGCGGGCTGGTGTTCGGCGGGACGGAGGAAGGCAATTTCTTCGGGCTGGACGCCGAAACCGGCAAGCTGCTTTGGGAATTGCAGCTCGGCGCGGCGATTCGCGCGAGTCCCACATCCTTCGCCATCGACGGCAAGCAACAGGTGGCGATTCCGGCGGGAAATGCGCTGTTCGTGTTTGGGTTGCCCTAGGCGTTCGTGTTGCCGGAAGAATGATCTTTGGTGCTCAAGAAAACTCCGTATTCCTTGTCATGCACGCAGATGTGATCCACCAGCCAGCTTCTTAGGAGCTTCATCAGCGGCGCGCCCGCATGCAGGCTGCCTTGGATATATTTGCTCTCCAGTTCCTTCAGTTCGGCGATCAGCCGGGCATGTTCCTGGCGATGGGCGTCCAGGCCTGGATACGCGTTTTCCTCCAGCAATCTTTCCTCGTACGCGAAATGATACTTGGTGTAGCGGTTCATGGAAGCGAAGAGCGGACCGACCACCTGCTTGGTTCTGCCTTCGAGCATCGCCTGCTGTAGATGGGCAATGAGCGCAACCAGCGCCTGATGCTGTTTGTCGATGGACTCAATCGCGACGCTGTATTCGGGCTTCCATTCAATGAGGTCACGGGTCGAAAGCATGCAAAGAATGTTCCTCGCCGGACTTATCGGCCCGTAATCGCAATTTTCTACTGCGGAGCGAACGCCAGCAGGACATTGCCCGCGATGCCGCCGTTGCGCGCGTAGCCCGCATTGACGAACAGCATGCCGCCGGCGATCACCGGGCCTGGACCATCGAGAGAGCCGCCTTTGGCGCGGACGCCGTTGGTGGTTTGATAGTCGCGGACCGTATCGAAATCCCAGAGCACGCGGCCGTCCTCGGTTGAAAAAGCCCGCAAATGGCCGTCGTCGGAGCCGGAAAACACGACGCCCGGAATCGCGGTCACGGCCGCGGGCTGCGCCGGACTGCACCCGGGCACCGGGCCGCACGGCGCCGGCGCGGCGTACCAGACCTTTGAACCATCGGAGATTCGGAGCGCCGTGAGTCCGCCGCCTTTGGTGGGGTCGGCCGGCAGTCCCACCTGGACCGCTCCCCGAGCGCCTTTGCGCGCCAGATCCGAGACGGCGGCGTAGACGTTGCGGCCGTCGCTCGCCATGCCCCACTGCACGCCGCCGTTGGTGCCGCCAATGCCCACGCGCGTTTGCCATAGGATCGCGCCATTGTGATCGGGATCGAGCGCGTACACGACGCCCGATTTCTGGCCGGCAAGCAAAATGTCGCGGCCGCCAGGCAGCTTTTCGAGGATGGCTGACGAACCGAAGTCGTAATCCGGGCCCGGGCACTTCGTTCCGGTGCAAGCGCCGCTGAAGACGTCGCCGGGCGTGACCTGCTTGGACCAGACGATGCGGCCGGTCTTCAAATTGAGTGCCAGGATCGCGTCGCTCATGCCGGTAGCGGGCGTGGAGAAATTATCGCCGGTGGTGACGTAGAGCAGGCCGCGCTTG
>JASIGB010000896.1:0-4769 GCA_030045355.1 Bryobacteraceae bacterium | reverse complement strand
TCTCCAGCATGAGTTGACGCACCAGCCTAACGCGGCCCGCGCCCACTGCGATCCGCACCGCGATTTCGCGCGTTCTCGCGCTCCCGCGGCTGAGCATCAGGTTCGCCACGTTGGCGCAGGCAATCCCCAGCACCAGCAGCACGATGATGGACAACAGGATCACCAACAGACGGTTGCCTTCCGCGCTATCCATCTCGGTCTGGATTTCGGTCCGCACTGCCGCTCCAAAGGAGCGATTGGTGGCTGGGTACGCTCGATCAAGGCTGCGGGCGAAGGCGGCCACCTCGGCGTCCGCTGTGCGAACCGATACGCTCGATTGCAGGCGGCCCTTCACCGTGAAAACGCGTGCGGCTCGATTCGTGAGAACGTCGCTGCCCGATGTCACCAGGCGCGGCGCCATCATGGCCGGAACGAAGAAGGACGGCCGGTTGTATAAATCCATGCCGGTAAACTTCTCCGGCGCCACTCCGACGACGGTGAAGTCCAAACCATTCAGCCGGACTCGGCGGCCGATCACCGCGGCATCGGAGGCCAAGGCGTTTTTCCAGAAATCGTGTCCCAGCACGAGCACGGCATTGCGCCCGGGAACCTGGTCCTCCCGCGCATCGAAGCCCCGGCCCAGTTGCGGCTCGATTTCGAGCGCTTGAAAAAAATTGCCGCTGACCAGGTAGCCGTATTCGAGCTGCGGCTGCGCCTTGGCATCGCCGGCAAAGGCCACCGGCGCCATCTGGTACGCCACCAATCCGCGGAACGATCGGTTGTGGTCGCGCAGATCCGCGTAATCGGCGTAAGAGAAATCGGCGAGATTACCGTTCGGCGTGCGCGACCGTACCGTAACCACTTCGGAAGCGCGCGGCACGGGCAGCGGCCGGAACAGCAGCCCGTCGGCCAGGCTGAAGATGGTCGAGTTCGCACCGATGGCCAGCGCGATGGAAACAATCGCGGTGAGGGCGAATCCCGGGTTCAGGCGCAGCGTGCGGAGGGCGTAGCGCAGATCGTGCAGCATAGGCACAGGGCGAGCACGCCGGTCGCCGCCGCGAAGTCCTTGCCCCGCAATCACATTGGTTGCGATGCCGCTAGCGCTGCGTTCGTTCTTGGGACGGGAGATCGCACGGGTGAACAGCCGCCGTGAGGCTTGCAAACAGGGACGCGTTAGAGTATAGTCGTTTATCGATATATCGATTATCGACCATATGCCCAAACGCAAGCTCGATCCCCTCCCTGCCGCCGCCTTTCAAATCCTGCTGGCGCTGGCTGAAGACGACTTGCATGGCTACGGCATCATGCGGCAGGTCGCCGAACAAACCGGAGGCCGCGTGCGGCTGGGCCCGGGGACGCTGTATAGCTCCATCCAGGCGCTGCTCGAGGAGAAATTGATCGAGGAGGTCGGCTTGCGCGAGGACGCCAAACTGGGCACCGAGCGCCGGCGTTATTACCGGCTCACCGCGGCCGGACGCAAGCTCGCGCGCTCGGAGGCCGAGCGGCTGGCCGGACTGTTGCGGGTCGCGCGCGCCAAGAAAATCCTCCGGGGCGATTATGTCTGAGAGGATTTACGCCTGGCTGCTCGGGCTGTATCCTGCGCATTTTCGCCGCACGTGTGGCGAGGAGGCGCTGCAACTTTTTCGTGACCGCATGCGGCACGAAACTGGATTTTGGTTGAAGGTGCGGCTGTGGCTGGATCTGCTGACCGATCTGGCGGCATCGCTCCCGCGTGAATACGGCCGTGTGGCCGATCCGCAGCCGGTGGAAACCGCGCCTTACTTCCGCCTGCTCGCGAACGAATCGCCGCGCCGAAGCCCTTTCGTTTTCGGAGCGATTATTTCCCTGATCACGCTGAGCGCGCTGCCGTTCCTGATGAGCCATTCCGGCGGCTACGGAAATGCGAGCGGATTAGCGCTGGAACCGCTGCGAATCGCCGATACCCCTCCGCCCGAGAGCGCACCGCATCCGCAACGGGCGGACATCAAAGAAGTGATCGCCGAAATTGCGGCCACGCTGAAAGAAAATTACATTGACGCCGAGGTCGCGCAGAGGATGGCCGAAGCCTTGGCCGCGCACCAAAAGGCCGGCGATTACAGGATGGTTCGGGACACATCGGCCTTCGCCGATCTGCTGACGGCGCATTTGCAGGCAGTGAGCCACGATTTTCATTTGTGGGTGGAAGACATGCCGCTGCCCGCCGGCTCAGCCGCGGAATCATCGCCCGAGGTGATCGCCCGTTTCCGCAGGGAAATGCAGCTAACGAACTGCACGTTCGAAACAGTGGAACTGCTGCCGCACGATATCGGCTACTTGAAGCTGAATTCGTTTCCTTCACTATCGTTTTGCGGGTCCATCGCAGCCGCCTCGATGGCGAAGCTCAATGCTGCCGGTGCGATTATCTTCGATCTGCGCTACAACCGCGGTGGCTCACTGGAGATGGTGGCGTTACTCGAGAGCTACCTTTTCGCGCAGCCCACGCGGCTGGACGACATTTATAACCGCGCGGAAGGTTCGACGCGCCAGATCTGGACGGCGCCGGTTCCGGGCAACCGGCTCGCCGATAGGCCGGCCTACGTTCTGGTCTCGCGCGGGACGGTTTCCGGCGCGGAGCAATTCGCCTACGATTTGCAAGCGCTGAAGCGCGCCACTATCGTGGGGGAAACCACGGCGGGGGCAGGCCACATTGCGCGTGCGTTTCGCATCGGCGATTTTTTTACGGCCGTCGTACCCGTCGCCAAACCGATCAATCCGATTACGAAAAAAAATTGGGAAGCAACTGGCGTGCTGCCGGACGTGCACGCCCGTCCAGAGGATGCACTGGCAATCGCGCAACGGCTGGCCGAGACGCCGAAATAGGGGCCATCTATGCACAACCCGACACCGCGCTTTTGCGTGTGGGTGCTTTTCGCGGGCGCGGGTCTGCTGCCGGCCCAGGAGGCTCCGGATTCCTCGCCGCATACAGTGAAGTTCGTTAGCGTGACGGCGGCGGTCAAACTGGAGGTCCTCGATTGGGGCGGCACGGGCCGGCCCCTGATCCTTCTTGCCGGCATGGGAAATACGGCGCACATCTTCGACACCTTCGCGCCCAGATTTTCTCCGCGGTATCACGTCCGGGGGATCACCCGTCGAGGATTCGGCGCGTCTAGCCGGCCCGCACCTACGGTCGCGAACTATTCGGCTACGCGTTTAGGCGACGACGTGTTAGCCGTCATGGAGTCCCTCGACATTCACCGTCCGGTTCTCATCGGCCATTCCCTGGCCGGCGAGGAGCTGAGCTCGGTCGGGAGCCGTCATCCGGAGAAAGTGGCCGGATTGATTTATCTTGACGCCGGGTATGGCTACGCGTTCTACGACCGCGCTAAGGGCGACGTGTGGCTCGACATGATCGATTTGAGGAAGTGCATCGATCAACTCCAGTCCGGCGCCGAAGCCGATCGTAAGCAGCTTTGGCGCGACATGCTGACTGACGTGGCGCACCTAAACGGGGCATTGGACGAAATTACCCGGCAAACAGCTTCCATGCCGGATTTGCCATCGCCGCCGCCAATTGCGCGAGCCATCCAGTTCGGCGGTGAAAAATATACCCACATCCCGGTTCCCGTACTCGCGATATTCGCTCTTCCGGACGAAGCGCCGCCGGCGAGCGTCGCCGCTCACGCCGTGGAGCAAGCTGACGCATTCCAGGCCGGCCTGCCATCGGCCCGGGTGGTGCGCTGGAAAAACGCCGGTCACTATTTATTTCGCTCGCGTCCGGCGGATGTCTGGCGCGAGATGGACGCTTTTCTCCAGCAGCTCCAGTGACGGCGAAGCCGGGCGGCGCCCCCCGCGCAGCCCCGCCGAAAGAACGCCTAAAGAACGGCCTCTCAATCCGATAAGAAAACCAAGGGAGGCAACAGCACCAGGTGTTAGACGTTCTGATCGTGGACGACTCGGCCGCCATCCGCAAGATCCTGCAGCGCGTGTTGCGGCAGACCGAAATTCCGATCGGCTCGGTGTACGAGGCGGGCGACGGCGTGGAAGCGCTCGAAACACTGCGCCGGCAAAGCATCGGGCTGGTGCTATCGGACATTAACATGCCCAACATGGATGGCCTGGAATTCCTGACCAAAATGCGGGCCGAGCAAACCTGGCATGCGATTCCGGTATTGATGGTGTCGACGGAGGGCACGCAGGCCAAGGTTTTGGAAGCGGTCGAGCGGGGGGCCTCCGGATACGTGCGCAAGCCCTTCACCGCCGAGCAGATCAAGGAGAAGCTGGTGGGCTTGATCTAAGCGGCCGAAGGGCATCCACGCAGAGGGGAAACTGATGACAACCGATACACAAGCGGAACAACCGCTTTCCGAGGACGAACTGGTGCAGGCGATCCGCAGGGCTACCGACGACGTGTTTTCGACGATGCTAAACCTGAGCGTGTCGGCCGGCGAAGTATTTTTCGAAAAGGAAGAGGCGGTTCCGAGCTCGGGCGTGGTTTCGCTCATTGGACTTGCCGGGTCGTGGGTGGGCTCGGGGAGCTTGGCCTGCTCGGCCGGCTGTGCGGCCAAGATCGCCTCGGCGCTACTGGGGACCCCTTATACGGCGATCGACGAAGACGTGCTGGACGCCGTGGCCGAGGTGACCAACATGATCATCGGCAACGTCAAAACCGCTCTCGAAACCCGGCTGGGCGCGATGGGGTTGAGCACTCCGACCGTGATCTACGGCCGCAACTTTCAGACGCGTTCGACCGGCAATCAAAAGTGGACCGTGGTGCCGTTCGATCTGGGGGAAGACCGGATGTGCGTGCAGGT
>JASIGB010000895.1:0-4713 GCA_030045355.1 Bryobacteraceae bacterium | reverse complement strand
CGGCCTTCGTTCAATATGCCCGCGATGTCGCGCAGCGATCCGTTCGGATTGTCAATGTAGCGCAGCGTGACGCGGTCCTCGGCCTCGAGTTGATCGAGTGTCCGCTCGTCGGCGATGTAGCAACCCTCCCCATGCGCCACCGGAACCAACAAGCGCTGGCCCTTCTGCGCGTCTGAAGTAAATGGCGAGTTGGTGGTCTCTACGCGCAGCGGCACGCGCTTGCAGACGAACTTCAGGCCGCGATTGCGCACCAGCGCGCCCGGCAGTAAGCCGCTCTCGACTAAAATCTGAAACCCGTTGCAGATGCCCAGCACCAATCCCCCATCGGCGGCGAATCGGCGGATGCAGCGCATCACCGGCGAAAATTTCGCGATGGCTCCGCACCGCAGGTAATCGCCGTAGGAGAAGCCGCCCGGCAGAATGAGAGCGTCGACGTCGCCTACGCTAGTGGCGTCATGCCAGATGATTTCGCACTCTTGTCCGAGGATTTGCGAGACGGCGTACCAGGCATCGTGATCGCGATTGCTGCCCGGAAACACGACGACGCCAAATTTCATCGGGGGTGATTCCATTGTATCAGAGGACGCGTGATTCTTCGAGCGATTTTGTCTATTGTGTGCAGCGCCCAGGATTATGGCACCGCAAGACCTAAGCCTGCCGCTTCGTCGAACACCCGAAAGTCCCGGTCGCGTGTGATAAGCGGAATGCCTTTATCGATACAGCTCTGCGCGATCAGCGCGTCGCCTAGACGAGCCCGGCGCCCCTTGCGTAAAACCCCAGCGCGTAGTAAACCGACCCGCTCCCAATAACCGTCGTCAATCTCTATGAGCGGAACATCCATAAGTGCCGTCGCGATCGTCGCTGGAAGTTTGGGGTCGCTGAAAAGCTCGGCGATCACGGCAGGCGGCATAAGCACCCGCCGGTCGCCCAAGGCAGCATCTAGGAGTTGGACGTCCTTGCCGGCGTCGCCCTGGATAAATGCGACCCAGGTACTGGTGTCGGCGGCGATCAACGATCGTCTTTCAATTCAGCGAGCGTTCGCGAGAAGCGAAACGTACCTCGAGCCTTGCGTAGATTGGCGTACGCCTGCGACGCCGCTACAAGCTGCAGGCCCATCCGCACCGTCTGCGTGATGCCCGTGCCCGTAGCCTGCTGTGCCTTGTTCAGCAGTTCCTCCGGCAGCTCAATTGTCACCTTCTTCGCCGCGCTTACCATACCCATACTGTACCATATCGGATACCAGCATCGAATATGGTAACCCGCCGTATTTACTTTCCGCTGAACGCCCGGAACAGCTTGCCCAGTGGATCGAAATAGCGATCCACCACGCGCTCTTTGAGCGGAATGATCCCGTTGTCGGTGATCGTGATGTTTTCCGGGCACACCTTGGTGCAGCACTTGGTGATGTTGCAATAGCCGATCCCGTGTTGATGGCGCAGGTCCGGCAGCCGGTCGTCGGTGTCGATCGGATTCATCTCCAACTGCGCGTTGTAAATCAGAAAACGCGGCCCGATGAATTGGTCGAATAGTTGATGATCCCGCAGCACGTGGCACACGTCCTGGCACAGGAAGCATTCGATGCACTTGCGGAACTCCTGCGGCCGGTCGACGTCGGCCTGCTGCATGCGCCAGGTGCCGTCGGGGGCGTCCGGCTTGCGCGGCTTCAGCTTCTTGATGGTCTTCTTTACCGCGAAATTCCAGGAGACGTCCGTCACCAGGTCCTTGATGAGCGGGAAAGTCTTCATCGGCTGGATGGTCACGGGCTGATCGAGCGGCAGCGTGTTCAGCCGCGTCATGCACATCAGCTTCGGCATCCCGTTGATCTCGGCCGAACAGGACCCGCATTTGCCGGCCTTGCAATTCCAGCGCACCGCGAGATCGCTCGCCTGCGAAGCTTGAATATGATGGACGGCGTCCAACACCACCATGCCTTCGGAGATCTCCGTCGCGTAATCCTGGAACTTGCCGCCCGATGCGTCGCCGCGCCAGATGCGAAACGTTGCGTTTGCCATTCGTCCCTACTTCATTTCCTCGATAATCTGCTTCTGCTCATCGGTCAGCGGCGGCACCGGCTCGCGATCCACCCGCATGGCGCCGTCGGATCCCTTGCTGATCACGAAATTGAACGCCGCGTAGGAAGGGTCCTTATCTGGATAATCGTCCCGGAAGTGCGCGCCGCGGCTTTCCTTGCGATACAAACCGGCCAAAGCCACGGCTTCGGAAACGGTCAGTAAATTGTTCAGATCGAGCGCCGTGTGCCAGCCCGGATTGTATTCCCGGTTGCCGTCGATCCCCACCTTGGCCGCCCGCTCCTTCAGCTTTCGAATTTCATCCAACGCGCGCTCCAACTCTTCCTCGCGCCGCACGATACCCACCAGGTTCTGCATCACATCCTGCAAATCGTACTGGACCTGGTAGGGATTCTCGCCCTGACGCCCGAACGCTTCGAGCGACTTGCGCGCTACTTCGTCTACCTGCGCCTGGTCGATGTTTCCCGCGCCGTGGTCCTTCGCGTATTTGGCAGCGAACTCACCCGCGCGCTTGCCGAATACCAGCAGGTCCGAGAGCGAATTTCCGCCCAGGCGATTGGCGCCGTGCAATCCCGCGCCGCATTCGCCCGCCGCGAACAACCCCTCCACATCCGACATCTGCGTATCGGAATTAACGCGGACGCCGCCCATCACGTAGTGCGTGGTCGGGCCGATCTCCATCGGCTCTTTGGTGATGTCGATGTCGCCGAGCTGCTTGAACTGGTGATACATGCTGGGCAGCTTCTTCTTGATGTGCTCGGCCGCGTTCGGCAGCTTTTCCTTGATCCAGGCGATGTCCAGGTACACGCCGCCGTGCGGGCTCCCGCGGCCTTCGCGCACTTCGCGCACGATGCAGCGCGCCACGTGATCGCGCGTCAGCAATTCCGGAGGACGCCGCGCGTTCTTGTCACCCTGCGTGTAGCGCCAGCCTTCGTCCGGCGTATCGGCGGTCTGGCTTTTGTAGTTCGCCGGAATATCGTCGAACATGAAACGCTTGCCTTCTTTGTTCAGCAGAATGCCGCCTTCGCCGCGCACGCCTTCGGTGACCAGAATGCCGCGCACGCTGGGCGGCCAAACCATCCCTGTCGGATGAAACTGCACGAACTCCATGCCGAGCAGCGTCGCGCCCGCGTGATACGCCAGCGAATGGCCGTCGCCGGTGTACTCCCAACTGTTGCTCGTGATCTTGTACGCGCGGCCGATGCCTCCGGTAGCCAGAACCACGGCCTTGGCATGAAACAGTTTGTAGCGCCCGCGTTCGCGGTCGTATCCGAACGCTCCCACCACGCGCCCCGCGTTCACTAGCAGCGTAATCACGGTGCACTCCATGTGAACGTCGATGCCCTGATGAATCCCGTGATCCTGCAACGTGCGGATCATTTCCAGGCCGGTGCGGTCGCCCACATGCGCCAGGCGCGGATACCTGTGACCGCCGAAGTTGCGCTGCAGAATTTTCCCGTCCGCGGTGCGATCGAACAGGGCGCCCCAGGCTTCCAGCTCCCGCACCCGCGCCGGAGCTTCCTTGGCGTGCAATTCGGCCATGCGCGAATAATTCATGTACTGCCCGCCGCGCATCGTGTCGGCGAAATGTACACGCCAGTTGTCGCGATCGTCCACGTTGCCCATGGACGCCGCCATGCCGCCTTCGGCCATCACCGTGTGCGCCTTGCCGAGCAGCGACTTCGTCACCACCCCTACCTTCACGCCGCCCGCCGACGCTTCGATGGCCGCGCGCAAACCCGCGCCGCCCGCGCCGATCACCAGCACGTCGTGCTCGAACGTCTGATATTCCGCCGCCATTCTAGTGAATTCTCCAATCCGTCCAGATGCCCATCGAGCACATCCTTACGTACAGATCGGAGAAGGCCACCCAGAACAGGCTCAGCCACGCAAACAGCATGTGGCGGCGATTCATACAACTGACGCAGTCGTACATTTTTTTGCGGATGGGGCGGCGCGAAAGGATATCAAACATCCCGCCGGTTAAGTGGCGGAGCGAATGACAGCCCGCGGTGTAGCTCGCGAGGAGCAGGAAGTTCAGCAGCAACACGAGCGTGCCGATCCCAATGCCGAATTTGCCATCGAACCAGAACGCCTTCCACGCGTCGTGCGCCAGGAACACCAGAAACAGCAGAGCAAAGTACAGAAAGTAGCGGTGGATGTTTTGGATGATCAGCGGGAAGTAACGTTCGCCCAGATACTTCTTGCGCGGCTCACCCACCGTGCAGTTGGGCGGATCGGCCCAGAATGCCTTGTAGTAAGCCCCGCGATAGTAGTAACAAGTGATCCGAAAGCCGCCGGGAAAGATCAGGATGATCATGGCCACTGTGACGAAGCTTGGGAGGAAGGCGGGCATCGCGCCGAACCAGGAGTTCTCGCCCGGCTGGCCAAAAATCAAGGGCGAGTACATCGGCGAAAGATACGGGCCATAGATATAATGATTGCCCTGCCAGGCCGCCCAATTGGCGTAAACGAGAAAAGCGCCCAGCCCGAGGAATGTTAAAAGGGGGTAAACCCACCAAGCGTCGCGGCGGGCCGTCTTTCCGAAACCGCCACGCTCAAGGGGAACATCGACAGAGGACATGCCAGAATCGTCAGGCTATCGAAACCCAAGCCGCGAAGTCAAGCGCGTGCAAGGGTATACGATGGTAGGACCAGTGCCGAAAAAGCCAACCAAACGCTA
>JASIGB010000894.1:0-5276 GCA_030045355.1 Bryobacteraceae bacterium | reverse complement strand
CCGGCGTCATGAATAGCAATACGAATCCGAAGAGGCGTCGCCGCCCTCCAGACGCACCTGATGCCCACGCAACTCGCCGAATTCCAGGAAGAATTTCGGATCAAGCTCCATCCCACCATCGGGCTGCGCGTCCAGCTTCACCATCCAGCTTCGAACGCCTTCCGGATAAAATTGCGCGTCCCAAGGCGAATAGAGGGAATTGGTGAAATAAACGCGCTTGCCGTCGCGGCTCAACTCCACCATTTGCGGACCGCCGTTCAACGGCTTCTGCGGCGCTTTCGGATGCGCGGCATGGCGCACGATGCCACCCAGATGCACCGAGCCGGTCTTCTTGGGATGAAACGGATCGCTCACGTCGTATTGCAGGAACTCGCCGGTGCCCCAGCAGGAAACGTACAGAAAGCGGTCGTCGAGCGAGAGATTGATGTCGGTAATCAACGGGGGCACCGCTTTGAAACCTTGCAGCAAGGGCGGCAGCAACTCCGGATCGGCGGGTTCGGCGGGGATGTCGATGATCTTTTTAACGCCCCATTTGCCGTCTTCGCGATGCCAGGTCCAGATGGACGCGGAGAGATCCTTCAGCGAGACCACCACTCCCAGGAAACCATATGCGCGCGTGGGATCATGCGCGGGCCGCAGCTCGAGCGCCATTTGATATTCGGGGCCAAGCTCGATTTCCTGCAGATGACGCCGCTTTCTGAGGTCCCAAATGTGCAGTTTGTGACCGTAGCCGCCCTTGAGCAGAATCTCCGGATTCAAACCGTGCCGCACCATGTTGGGCGTACCCCACTCGCTGGTGACCACGGTGTCCAATCCCAAGTGCCACCAAAAATCGTAGGCCAGTTGCTGCGGGCCGCGATCGAGCTCCCACTTGCCGAGAATGTCAAAGCTGTCGTGATCGATGACGAAGATTCCGCCCGGCCCGTCGCCCGCGGGCGTTCCCAGCGCGCTGGCATAAATTCCCTCCGGACCGCAGTGGATGGTGTGCGGCGACGCGTAGCCGGCGCGATCGGCCAGCGTTTCCGGCTCGATTACCTTCACGATTTGCGGCTTCTTCGGGTCCGGCTTGGTGTCCACGACATGAATGCGCGAGGAGTTGATGCCCGGTACGATCAGGTATCTCCGTTCGATATGCGGATGCGGCGCGTACGGGCACAAGCTGGCGCTGCAGGCGTTCCAACCAAAATGATGCAGCTCGTCGCCCACGTTCGGCATGTCGAGCTGGCCGACGATGTGCCCGTAGCCGGTGGACTGCGGATCGACGTCGACCACCCCAAGAGCGTCCGGACGCTGATTGCCATTGGCATTGAGCATGGCGACATACGCCAGCTTTTCGGGAGGGGCTGCCATCGCCAGCTTGGGAGACGGGTAAAAACTCGGGTCGGGGCGCCAGAGGCTCATCGGAAAGATCCTTTCCCAGGCATTCTAGCGCGTGCTATCGGCAGAAACGCGGCCCGAGCGCCGCCGGTGCGAAAATTGGGTCAGAGCCGGAAACATTAGGGACGGCCGTTACGAAGTGGTTTCGTCTTTTTTGCCCCGGATTGCGTCTCTGGATTGGAGCCGAAATTTGATCTTTCGGGAGGTTGAGGACCGCGACCTGATCGCCAAGGCGCGACGAGGGCACGTGGAAGCCTACAACGTGCTCGTCTCGCGCTGGGAGAAACGTGTCTTCAATTATCTCCTGCGATTGGTGGGCGAGCGTGAGGACGCTCTCGATCTCAGCCAGGACGTGTTTTTGAAGGCCTATCAGAATTTGAAAAAGCTCGACGATCCGGCGAAATTCCCCGCCTGGCTGTTTCGCATCGCGCACAATGAGGCGTACTCGTTACTACGGCGGGCGAAGCCGGAGGGCGAAATCACCGCTGAACCCCGGATAGCCGAAGCGAGCGGCGGGCTGTTTCCCATCGAATCGGCGCTCGCGGTGCGTAGCGCGCTCGCCAAGCTCTCGGGCGATCAGCGCGAGGCGGTGCTGCTCAAGGTCTACCAGGGATTCAAATTCGAGGAAATGGCGGAAATTCTCTCCTGCCCGGTCTCGACGGTGAAGTCCCGTTTGTACACGGCGCTCGATCTTCTGAAACAAACATTGGCTCCAGTGAATAGCGGAGGCGCGCAATGAGTCCAGAAACGACTTGCTCCAGCAATGTGGATTTGAAGGCATATATTTTGGGTGAAGCGGCGGCGGGCGAACGCAGCGCGGTGGAAGATCACCTGCGCGCGTGCGAAGCCTGCCGCGAAGAGTTTGACCGGTTGAAGCTGACGCAGGTCGCGCTGGCGTCGCTCCCGGACGAAGTGATCCCGCAGCGCATCGCGTTCGTTTCCGATCGCGTGTTTGAGCCGCGCTGGTGGCAGACGATCTGGCGCTCGGGGCCGGTGATGGGGTTCGCCTCAGCGATCGTGTTAGCGGCAGCGATTCTGGTGCATGGCTTCGGCGCGGCGCCCGCCGCCATCGATACCGCGCAGATCGAGAAACGTGTGGATGCCCAGGTGAACGCGCGGGTGACTGCGGCGGTCAGCGCGGCGCAGGCCCAACAGTCCGCCGAATTCGCGAAGGAATTGCAGGCAAGCGAGGCTCGTTTTGAACGCCAGCGCCAGGACGATCTGGCGGATGTGCAACAGTACGCCGCCTATTTAAAACAACAGATGGCCCGCTTCGAAGTGGCCAGCAATGGAGGATACGGACAATGAAAATCGCTGCTGTCGCTTTACTGGCGCTGTGCGCGCTACCGGGCGGGTCCCTAGCTGACAACCCGAAGGTCAACCGGGCCATGATCGAAGCCATGCAACAGAGCATGGACCGCAAACTGGCCGCGATCTGGCCCCAGGATCCGGCCGAAGTGCTGGGCCTCTCCCAGGGCGCATACATCCAAGGTTACGGGGCCGTGTTTTTGGGCGAACTCAACGCCGCGCCTACCGCCGGGATCACTCCATTCCATCCGTCCGTGACGCCGGAGGAGATCCGCCGGACGCACGATAAGAAGCTGCAGCGCCTCGCGGCCATTCGCGGAGCCATGCGTTCCGTGCTGATGGATTCGGCGCGGTCGCTGGATGCCGTTCCCTCTGGCGAGCAGGTCACCGTCGGGCTGTCGCTGTTTTATTGGAAATGGGAAAATCGCGAGGGCCTGCCCGGGCAGATCGTGATGCACGCCCAGCGCAAGGCGCTTCTCGAAGCCGCCAACGCCGAGCAGGCTTCCATTTCCACCGAAGAGTTTTAGCCCATGCGGCTGGGCGAGATCCTGATCGGGCGCAAGCTGATCACCGAGGAGGACCTCGAGCGGGCGCTCGAACTGCAAAAGGAGCGCGGCGACAAGATCGGCAAAACGCTGGTCGACATGGGCTTCATCGCCATGCGCGACGTGCTGGCCGCGCTTTCCGAGCAACTGGAAGTGCCGCTGGTCTCCATCGACGCTCCCCCGGTGGTCTCGCCCGAAACCGAAACGCTCTCGCCGCGCTTTCTGCGCCAATTCCGCTGCCTGCCCATCAGCCGTGACGACCATGGCATCACACTCGCCATGGCCGATCCGCTGGACGTGGAGACCATCGCGGCGGTGCGCAAGTGCACCGGGCTCAAAATCAGCACTGTGCTCGCGCCGGAGCAGGAAATCGTCGACGCGATCGACAAGTACTACGGCGAATCGGCCGCGCGCTCGGAGGCGGAGTTCGAATTCCAGGCCGGCGAGATGTCGGAAGACCTGGAGCACTTGCGCGACATGGCGAGCGAAGCGCCGGTCATTCGCCTGGTGAACGCCATCATCGCGTCGGCGGTCGAAAAGCGCGCCAGCGATATTCACCTGGAGCCGTTCGAGAAGGAATTTCGCATCCGCTACCGCATCGACGGCGTGCTGTACAACCAGGACCCGCCGCCGCGCGAACTCAAGGCTGCGATGATTTCGCGCGTGAAGCTGATGGCCAAGCTCAACATCGCCGAACGCCGCCTGCCGCAGGACGGCCGCATCAAGATCAAGACACTGGGACGAGAAGTGGATTTGCGTGTCTCCACGCTGCCCACCCTGTACGGGGAAAGCGTGGTGATGCGTTTGCTCGACCGCTCGGCCGGCGATTTCTACGATCTTGGCCGCCTGGGATTCGACCGGCACATGCTGAATCGCATGGAGTACTACACGTCGCTGCCACACGGAATTTTTCTGGTGACTGGACCCACCGGCAGCGGCAAGTCCACCACGCTCTATTCGGCGCTCAAGCGCATCAATCTCACCGACAAGAAGATCATCACCATCGAAGATCCGGTCGAGTACCAAATGGACGGCATCAATCAGCTCCATGTGAATACGCAGATCGGGCTGACGTTCGCCTCCGGGCTAAGGCACATCGTGCGCCAGGACCCCGACGTCATCATGGTGGGTGAGATTCGCGACCGCGAGACCGCCGATATCGCGATCCGCTCCTCGCTCACCGGGCATTTCGTCTTCTCGACGCTGCACACCAACGACGCGCCCAGCGCCATCACGCGCCTGAGCGACATGGGCATGGAGAACTACTTGATTACGTCGTCATTGGTGGCGGTGCTGGCGCAGCGGCTGGTGCGCGTGATCTGCGACCATTGCAAGGAAACGAATGGAACGCGCATCGCGCCGGATGGCAGCACCGTCGTGTGCTATATCGGACGCGGCTGCGAGCACTGTTTCGGTTCCGGCTACACGGGGCGCGTGGGCATTTTCGAGCTGATGGAGTTGGGCGATGAGATCCGGCAGCTCATCATGAAAAATGCCGACGCCGCCGCCATCACCAACGTGGCGCGGCGCAACGGCATGCGCAATCTGCGCGAAGACGGCTGGTTGAAGGTGATGAACGGCGTCACGACGCCCGACGAGGTGATGCGTGTCACGCAAGAGTTCTGATCGAACCTGTGGCGTTCACACCTGTGGCGTTCACACTCATGTGAACGCTTCCCCTGTATTTCGGGTTAGCACTCGACCACGCATAACGCTCGGGCTTCGCCACCAGTCCAGCTTTAACAGGATTCCACTCGATATACCGCGCGATCCTATGCCATTCCGGTTCGTTTCTGACGTAGTGGTCGTACGATTCCCGCTGCCAAAACGGCTCTCCCGTTCGTCGGAGGACGCGATTTGCTTCCCGTGCCGTTGCGCCCTTCAGCGACTTCAACAACAGACTCGGGTCAATTCCAGGCAGCAGAAGCACGTGGACATGATTCGCCATCATGACCCACGCCCCAAGCTGGTAATGGCCGAAGCCTTCGCCACGAAGCAGCGACCTAACAACTATTTTGGCGATCGTTTCCTGGCGCAAGTACAAAG
>JASIGB010000893.1:0-2655 GCA_030045355.1 Bryobacteraceae bacterium | reverse complement strand
ATGTGCTTATAGTCCTTCTCGTTTTCCAGGCAGTAATAATCGATCAGCTCGCTATTGAGTACGATGGGCTGCTTCATCGTCACCGTCCACGGTGCGGTGTAGGCTTTCGGATCGTCCACCGTGATTTCGATCTCCAGAGTTCCGTAGTTCGGACGGCGGATCTTTTCGGTCACTTTGGCGGCCTCGGTGAGCGGGTTACCGTCGGAGTCCAACCACAGATCATCGCGAAATCCGATCGTGTGCACCACCAGCGTGTCGCCGTCCCATTGCGCCGTCGAATAGCCGTTCCAGGTGGGGTTGGGATCCTTGGGAAGCGGCCGGCCATCGATGAAGATCTGCCGGTATTGCATATTGCGTTCGGTCAGTATGGTCAAGTGATCCGGAAGTTGAAAGATCCGCTTGTAGTAGTCGTCGGTCCAGATCCGCAGGGCGCCTCGCGGCATGCAACGCACGTTGGGATCGTCTTTCGCTAGATTAGCTTTCCGCTTTTTCACCAACTCCGCGGCCCAGGGCTGATAAGGCAACCCGCCTTTGAGATTACGCGCGATATTGATAAACTCCCAACCGATTTGTAAGTCCGTGCAACGTGCGCCGCACGGCGGCCCAATGGTCTGCCATCCCCACATGCCGGAGAAATCCGGCTTGCCATCGGCGGTGCGAGGCGCTGGGGCTTCAAGATTCGGTTTACCGTCGGCGGTGCGCGGCACACCGGGGGTCGGATAATCCAGCCATTGCGCGAACAACGCTGCCGGCGCCGCAGCGAAGATCGCGGCCATCGCAGCGTGGCGCAAGCTCGAACGAGCTGACAATATTTCTCCTTCCGCTTAGTGACTTTATCACAGCCTCTCCGTCCGATTGACTTCTAACTCGCGACGCCGGTTAAAATAAGATCGAGCGCGAAGGGCGCATTCAGTCCGCGAAAAGGGCCGTGCCCACCTTCAATAGAAAGTTTCTGACGAAACTTCTTTCCAGCCTGACGCGCGCGGACTCCAGGCGAATAGCGAAAGGAGCTTCGTATGTCCGACCGGGAATTACCCCCGCGTCCCAACCTGGAGCAATACAAGAAACAGGCCAAAGATTTGGTCAGCGGTTGCGCGAGCGGTGATCGCGGCGCGCTCGCCCGCCTCAAGCGGCACCATCCCCGCTTTCATCATCTGCCGGAAGCCGAAATTCGCGGTGAAGACGTAAAACGCACCGACGCCCAATTGGTGCTGGCGCGCGAACACGGTTTCGAGAGCTGGCCAAAGTTTGCGAAACACATCGAGCTGGTGAACCTGATCGATTCGGTCTCGTCGCTCGACGATCCAATGGCCGCGTTCATCGAAGTGGCTTGCGCGCCTCGCCACACCGGGCATGCGTCAGGCACGCTGGATCACGCCGAAATGATCCTGGCGCGGTACCCGCACGTCGCCCGCGCCAACATCCACACCGCCGCGATCCTCGCCGACGAAGACGCCGTGCGCGATTTTCTCGCGCGCGATCCCCAAAGCGCCACGGCCACCGGAGGTCCGCACGGCTGGGACGCGCTCGCCTATCTTTGTTTTTCCAGGTATCTGCGTATCGACAAGCAACGCTCGGACGCGTTTGTCCGCACCGCTCGCGCGCTCCTCGATGCGGGCGCCAGCGCCAAAACCGGCTGGGTGGAAATGATCGATTATCCCAATCCCCGCCCGACGTTTGAAAGCGCGATCTATGGCGCCGCGGGCGTCGCCCGGCACGCCGAGCTGACGCGCCTGTTGCTCGAGCGCGGGGCCGATCCCAACGACGAAGAGACTCCGTATCATGTCCCCGAAGGCTACGACAACACCGTTCTGAAGATCTTGCTCGAAAGCGGCACGTTGAACGAAACCAGCCTCACTTGGATCCTGGGACGGAAAGCGGACTGGCACGATGAGCAGGGCCTCCGCCTCACACTCGAACACGGCGCCGATCCGAATATCGTGACGCACTGGGGAGGCAACGCGCTGCACCACGCGCTGCGCCGCGACAACATCCTGTCAGCGATCGCGGCGTTGCTCGATCACGGCGCCGGTCCGCGGCTGAAGAATACGCGCGACGGCCAGTCGGCGATTGCGATAGCGGCGCATCGAGGCCGCGGCGACGTGCTCGCGCTCTTCGAGCAGCGCGGCATCGAGCTTGCTCTTGATGCGGCGGACCGCCTTCTCGCGGCCTGCGCGAGGACGGATCGGGATGCGATCGCCCGAATCACCGCGCGCGAGCCCGAACTCGGGGAGCAGTTGATCGCGAGCGGCGGAACCGCGCTGGCCGAATTCGCGGGCAACGGCAATGTAGAGGGCCTGCGCTGCCTGCTCGACCTTGGAGTCAGCGTCGCATCGCTCTACGCCGAAGGCGACCCCTATTTCGGCATCGCCAAGAACAGCACCGCGCTGCACGTAGCCGCCTGGCGCGCGCGGCATGCGGCAGTGAAGCTCGCGGTGCTCCAGTGAATGCTCGTGACGCGAAAGGGCGCACGGCGCTGGCTTTGGCCGTCAAGGCTTGCGTGGATTCTCATTGGAAAAACCAGCGCTCGCCGGAATCGGTGGAAGCGCTGCTCGCCGCCGGCGCGACGCTCGACGGCATCGAGATCCCGTCCGGCTATGACGAAATTGATGCTCTGCTTCGCCGCCACGCGAGCGCGTCCCGTTAGCGATCGTC
>JASIGB010000892.1:0-2804 GCA_030045355.1 Bryobacteraceae bacterium | reverse complement strand
TGACGGGTATGAGGCGATCGTCGCTATGCTGGACGACACCGGATCGCGGCTGCTCACGCGGCAAGAGAGCCCGACGGAACCACCCAACTATTTCATCCGCGGGCAGGGCAGCGCGAAGGCTCTGACTCATTATTCGAATCCCATGCCGCAGGCGGCGGGAATCGAGACGAAGCTCGTGACCTATAAGCGCGCGGACGGCGTGCCTCTTTCGTTCACGCTGTATCTTCCCCCGAACTACAAGCCGGGCCAGCGGCTTCCGGCGATCGTTTGGGCTTATCCGTACGAATACACGAACGCCGATACCGCCGGCCAAGTGACCGGCCATGCGGCGCAGGCGTTTCCCGAGCTGAACTATCATCAACTGGTCACGCTGGGAGGTTACGCGCTGCTCGACAACGCCGCGATGCCGATCGTGGGCGATGCCGACACCGTCAACAACACGTACGTTGAGCAGCTTCAGATGGACGCGCAGGCGGCGATCGATCAGGCCGTGGAGATGGGCGTGGCGGACCGCCAGCGGATCGGAGTCTTCGGTCATAGCTACGGCGCATTCATGACGGCGAATCTCCTGGCGCACACGAAACTATTCCGCGCGGCCGTAGCAGAGAGCGGCGCGTACAATCGCACGCTCACGCCGTTCGGATTTCAGACGGAAAGCCGCACGTTCTGGGAGGCGCCCGATGTGTACACAAAAATGTCGCCGTTCTGGTTCGCGGACAAAATCAAGGCGCCGGTGTTGCTGATCCACGGCGAGGCGGACGACAACACCGGCACGTATCCGATTCAATCCGAGCGTATGTACGCGGCCATTCGCGGAAACGGCGGCACGGTGCGCTTGGTGATGTTACCGGCGGAAGCGCACGGATATCGGGCGATCGAAAGCATGGAGCATGTTCTTTATGAAGAGCTGACGTGGTTCGACAAATACTTGAGATAGGGTGAACCTGCTTTGCTTCCGGCAGCGCGAACACGCGAAATGCCGCCTCACCCTCCCTCCCGCTCTTTTCGCTTTCGAGTCATCGCATCTGTAGAACCTTATCGAGCGGGTCGAGTGCAGTTTGTGGCCTTGAGCGAATGGCAGGCCATGTTGAGAAGACCGGGGCCGACGCACACGCGGACGTTAGCCGGGGCTTGGCGCACGACATCCTAACCGAATGCGCATGCTCGGCATCGAAAGACCGCCGCTGGTAGGGCTCTGACAGCATCCAACACTAGGAGCTATGGTCGGCCACATCCACTTCCCCTAGGCCGGGATCGAAAAATGGCCTTTCTGAAGACGAACGCCGCATGGAGGCTGCGGGCGTAAGCAATACAAGCAATGGAGGAGGTTGCGGCTATGGAAGACACTAGAGTCGTCATCGTGGGTGGAGGATTCGCAGGTGCGACCTTGGCTGAGCAACTCAGTCGGGGCGTTGCGCGCAATGTTGAAGTCGTGGTGATTAGCAGTGAAAACCACATGGTCTTCACTCCGATGCTGGCGGAGGTAGCGGGCCGTTCTCTTTCCGCGCTCGACGTAGTGGTCCCAGGCCGACAGATCGCGCGCGGCGCCACCTGGATTACGGCCGCGGTGACCAGCGTCGATTTGAAGAAAAACGAAGTCGAGTACACACGCCCGGACGGCCGGAGGGCGACGCTTTCCTATGCTCACCTGGTGCTCGCCTGTGGCTCTGACGTCAATCTCGATGTGGTTCCCGGCATGGCCGCTCACGCCTGCACGCTCAGGACCGTGGGCGATGGCTTCAGCTTAGGCAACGAAATCATCACCCGTTTTGAGCAGGCAGCCGCTGAGCCCAATGACGCCGAGCGGGAGCGACTGCTGACGGTAGTGGTGGTTGGCGGTGGGTTCACAGGAGTGGAAGCGGCGGGCCATGTGTTCGACCTGATGCGGAATATCAAGCCCTTCTACCCGCAGTTAAGCCGCACTCAGCCACGGATGGTGCTTCTGCAACGGGGCGCAAGAATCGTTCCCGAATTTCAACACGATGCCCTTTCGGAGTTTGCTCTGCGGAAACTCCGCCAAAATGGACTCGACGTTAGGTTAAGTACGGAGGTGAAAGAGGTCACGGCGCGTTACGTCCTGCTGGGCACAGGGGAACGGATACGTGCGGGACTAACCGTTTGTTCAGTCGGGACGGCACCGGTCGCGCTCATCAAGAAAATCGGCTTACCAGTGGAGCGGGGTCGCTTGAAGACTGAGCCGGACATGCGGGTGACTGGTTCGGCCAACGTGTGGGCGTTTGGCGACTGTGCCGCGGTTCCAAACGCCTGGAATGGGCAGATCTCGCCCCCGACAGCGCAGTTTGCACTGCGCCAAGCCAAACAACTGGCTGCCAACCTGGTTCGGGTCCAACACGGAGAAGCAACGAAGCCGTTCCACTTTCGCCCGCAAGGCCTTCTGGCTACTATCGGCCACAAAAACGGGGTCGCCGAAATTTATCGTTTTAAGTTCTCTGGTCTGCTGGCGTGGTTTCTCTGGAGATGCGTCTATTTGATGAAGATTCCCACCATCGGGCGCAAGTTCAATGTAGTCGTGGATTGGACTTGGGATATTTTCTTCAAGCCAAACGTAGTGGAGGTGCGCGCTGAACAACAGCAGCGATTTAGGCGGGCTCACTACGCCGCCGGTGACTTCGTCTGTCATAAGGGTGATCCGGCCGCTGGCATCTTTGTGATTAAGGCCGGCAAAGCCGGACTTTACCTGGATGAAGCTGCAAGCACGCCTGTCATCACCTGGACTCAGGGAGACCATTTCGGGGAGGTTGCATTTCTCGAACACTCAACATACCCAGCATCGGTGAAGGCGG
>JASIGB010000891.1:0-3230 GCA_030045355.1 Bryobacteraceae bacterium | reverse complement strand
ACCGGCCTGTTCCAGCACCCGCCGGATGTGATCGCGCTCGGCGTCCTCCAGCGTCACCGGCGACCCGGTTTCCCGCGCCGGCCGCAACTCCGCGAGCGGAATTTCCAGGCTCGCGCCGCGCGTCAAAATCACCGCCCGCTCGATCAGATTCTCCAGCTCCCGCACGTTCCCCGGCCAGGCGTAAGCCACCAGCGCTTCCATGGTTTCGGCCGGAATGCGCTCCACGCGCTTATTCATGCGCCGCGCGAATTTCTGCGTGAAATAGCGGACCAGCTTCGGAATATCGGCCGTGCGCTCGCGCAGCGCGGGCAGCGACAGCGGAAAAACGCTCAGCCGGTAATACAGATCGCTGCGGAACTCGTGATCGGCGATCATTTGCGCCAGATCCCGATTGGTGGCCGCCACCAGCCGCACGTCCACTTTGATGGTCCGCACGCCGCCCAGCCGCTCGAACTCATGCTCCTGCAGCGCGCGCAGCAGTTTCGGCTGCAGCTCCAGCGGAATGTCGCCTACTTCATCCAGGAACAGCGTGCCATGGTTAGCCAGCTCAAAGCGGCCCACCTTCTGCGCGATCGCGCCGGTAAAGGCGCCTTTTTCGTGGCCGAACAGCTCGCTTTCGAGCAAACCCGTCGGGATGGCCGCGCAGTTGAGCTTCACGAACGTTCGCTCGCGCCGTCCGCTTAGGTCATGAATCGCGCGCGCGATCAACTCCTTGCCCGTCCCGGTCTCGCCCAGGATCAGCACCGACGCGTCAGTGGGCGCAACCGTCGCCAATTGGTCCAGGACTTTGCGAAATGCCGGATCGTCCCCGATGATCTCGCCGAAATTCTGCTCCGTGCGGATTTCATCTTCCAAGTACAGCTTTTCTTCCGCGAGCTTGTCTTTGAGCTCCGCGATCTGCTGGAAAGCGGTCGCGTTTTCGATCGCAATCGCGGCTTGCGCGCCCACCTGGGTCAGGAAATCGACATCGGCCGGCGCGAACGCGTTCTCTTTCATGCTGCCGACGTTCAACGTTCCGAGCACTCCCTTGCGCGTGATCAACGGAATGCAACAAAACGATTGTAGGCCGGAACCCACCAGGCGTTGTGCCACCGTGGAAGTGAATTGCATTAGTTCTTGGGCGTTCAGAACAAAGGGACGCCGGGTCTCGACGGCCCGCCCCGCGGGCGTCTCATCGAGCGCGGCGGTCGCTCCCTGCGGGATGATTTCGGGGTTGCCCTCGAACACCAACGCGTAGCTTCTCAGGCGCTGGCCGCCGGGCTCCACGAGCGCCAGGCTCGAGTAATCGCTCGGCGTCACGCGCCGCAGACAGGCGGTGATGCTCGGAAACAGCTCGCGCACGTCCAGCTCCGAAACCAGGACGTTGGTAATTTCGAGCAGCACTTGCAGCCGGTCCCGCTCGCGCGCCAGTTGCCGCTGATACCTTTCGGCGTTCTCGAAATTTAATGTGTTGTCGACCGCCACGGCCACCTGGGCGGAAACCTGGCGCATGAAGTCGAGCTCCGATTCCAGCGGCTCGCCGGAGATGAACCCGAACATCAGCGCGCCCAGCCGGTGCTGTGCCGTGGTCAGCGGCAGCCAGGAAGAACTGACTACGCGGTTGCGCTTCAGCACCTCCATGATTTTCGGCCAGCGCGCCTCCCGGTTCACATCCGGGATCACCAGCGGCTCCTGATGGACATACACCCACCCGGACGGCGATTCCTCGGGAGGAAATTCCATCTCGGGGACATGGGGTTCCACGTCCATCGCGGTCTCCAGAATATGGAGGCGCATCGTGTTCGTCGACGCGTCGTACAGAACCAGGTTTAGAAAATCGAAGGGAACGATGGCGCGCAACTGCACGGCCAGCTCGCGAAACAGCGCGGCCAGGTCGCGATGCTGCAGGATGGTCTGCGAAACGTCGAGGAGCGATTGGTGGTGGGGGACGGTTCGCGGCGCGGCGGCAATTCCCTCGCCATCCCTGCCGGAGGGTTTCTCAACTCCGGGCTCCGCGACTCCGCTTTGTTCGGAGCTCGCGAGCATGTGATGAGCCTACGTTCCAGTATACCCATCCCGCCGGCCGCCCCGCCTCGAAACGTCCGCGTCCAGCCGCGGGGCCTTAGAATAGGTCGCCGATTTCCTTGGCCACGCCACGCGCTTCCAAATGGATCAGCCCGGCGTTGGCGCCCATGGGTCCGATCACCGCCAGGACCGCCTTAGGGCCCGCCGAATATACAAACAAAGCGCCGTCGTCTCCACGGATACTGACCTCGGAAAGCCCTCCGGTGGCCATGCTTTCACTGATGCGCCGCCCCAGGCTTGAAGCGGCCGCCGCCATCGCCGCTACCCGATTGGGATCCGTGCCGTTAGAAAGCGAGTGCGCCACCGGCAGCCCCTCGGTGGAGGCCAGTAGCACACCCTTCAGCTCCGGAATCGAGCTGCGGAGCGTCTCCAGATGATTTTTCAAAGCTTCGTGTTTCACCATATTCGTCTCCTGACGAGCGCCACGTCTGCGTGGAAGGCAAGCGCACTCCGCGCTGATAGTAATATCGTCCTGATAGGGCCTCAACTTTAGCCCGCTCGACCGATAAACACATTACTTTGCCGGTTCCTTCCCGCACCCCCAGCCGGCCCCCTTCTCAGTCCGCTAAATCCCATCCCTGCAACCCCCAGTCGGTAGCAAGTGCTCCGGCATTTACCCAAAGTAGTAAGGCGAGTACCTGAGAAAGTCTGGATAAGTGCTTTACCGTATAGAAACACCCTCGACAGCTATTCACGAATCGCCTAGAAGAGCCGATTACACGCACATGCGTTGCCTGTACTGCGGCAAGGAGCTGGCGCTGCTGAAAAGACTAACCGGGGGCGGCGAGTTTTGCTCCGAAGCCCACAAGCAAAGCTACCAGGAAGAATACAATCGGCTGGCCCTGAGCCGCCTGCTCCAGGCTCAGAAGAAGAAGGGACAACAGGCCAATTCTCAAGGTCAGAACGCGGAGCCGCCGGCAACCGCGGTGGCCGTCGCGGAATCGGCGCCGGAGCTTTCATCGGAGAGCCCGGCTGCCGATGCCGAATTGGAACAACCCGCGGCACAAGCTTTGCCGCTCGAAATCGAGCCAGAACCGGTGCCGGAAGCTGCTCCGGCCCTGGCCGCTGAACCTAACGAAGCTGAGCCGGCCGCACTCGCGGAGCTGGAGCAGATGGACCCAGCCAGCTTTCTGCTGGAATGCCCTGCGGCGGCTACCGCCTCTACT
>JASIGB010000890.1:0-5689 GCA_030045355.1 Bryobacteraceae bacterium | reverse complement strand
GGGTTGATCGCGCGCAGTCCCGACGGGACACTGTGCCATTACACCATGAACGAAGGTCTGCCCGCCACGTTCGTCCGCGCCATCTGGGAAGACCGCGACGGCAATCTGTGGGCCGGCACCGACGGTGGATTGGCGCGCCTGGAAGACGGACGCTTCGCGAGCAGCCCCTTGGGAAGCTCGCGCGAGCGCGAATGGGTGCGCTGCATTTATGAAGACAGCGAGGGCAATCTCTGGGTCGGCATGAACACCGGATTGAACCGTCTGCGCAACGACCTGTTCAGTATGTACGGCGAATCCGAAGGCCTGCCCAGCGACGAACCCACCACCGTATATCAGGACCACCGCGGAAGAATTTGGATCGGCTTCCATGAGGGCGGCCTGGTGCAACTGGTGGATGGCAGGCCGGCACGCGTGTATACGCAGAAGGATGGCCTGCCGAGCGACGAGATTTTCTCCATCCGTGAAAGCCGCGACGGCGATCTGCTGATTGCGGCCCGTGGCGGCCCCAGCCGCATGCATGACGGCCACTTCATCAACCCGGCTTGGAGCGATCCGCTCAACCGCCGCGTGGCTTTCGATTTCTTGGAAGATGCGGGCGGCCACGATTGGATCGCCACGCCTGCGGGTGTCATTCAACTGGATGGCAAACACTCGCGGATCGCGATCCCCGGTGGGTCGCAGCTCAACAACGATCCAGTCATTCTGTGCCAGACGCGCGACGGTAAACTTTGGGCGGGCACTTATGGCGACGGCTTGTGGCGCCTGGACAACGGACAACTGCGGCTCTACACGGTCGACGACGGTCTTTCGAGCAATCAAATCCGGTCGCTTGTCGAAAGCGAAGACGGGACCCTGTGGATCGGCACCTTTGGCGGCGGATTGGACGCTTTGCGCGACGGCAAATTCTTTCACATCACCGCCCGCGACGGCCTGCTGAGCGATAACGTTTCGCACATCGAGGACTCTGGCGACGGATTCCTGTGGCTGAGCACCACGCGCGGCATCTGCCGTGTCCGCAAGCAGGACATCTGGGATCTGATGCACGGCAAAATCCGCACCATCCAGCCCGTCAATTATGGAGTCGACGATGGGTTGCGCAGCGCGCAGTGCGCTCCCGGATATCCCACCAGCGGAGGCGGCGCCAGATCGAGCGATGGACGGCTATGGTTTCCCACCAGCCTGGGCCTCGCGGTGCTGGATCCCCACGATGGCCCGCCGGCGGCCACCGCGCCTCAGGTGCATTTGCTCGAAGTGGCCGTGGACGGCCGTCCCATCTCGCTGGCCTCGGGCGCAAGGCTCGCGCCCGGCAGCGGGCGCATGCAGTTCCGCTACACCGGAATTGATCTCGGCGCCCCCGAGCGCGTGCGCTATTCGTACCGGCTGGAGGGCCTGGATCGCGAATGGACCAGCTCCGTGTCGCGTCGCGTCACCAACTACAACAGCCTGCCGCACGGCGCGTATCGTTTTGTCGTCCGCGCCTCGGTTCCCAATGGACCGTCCGGCGAAGCTTCGTTCGCGTTCGAAATGCTGCCGCACTTTTACGAGACCGCGTGGTTTCGATACTTTTGCGTGTTGCTGGCCGCCGCGGCCATCTGGGGGCTGTATCGCTTGCGGCTGCGGCAGATTCGCGCCCGCTTTTCCCTGGTGCTCGAAGAGCGTGGGCGCCTGGCCCGCGAAATTCACGACACGCTGGCGCAGGGCTTCGTGGGAATTTCCTCGCAATTGGATGCGGTGGCGCTCACCCTCAACGGACAGCTCGATGTGGCGCGCAAACACCTGGATCTGGCGCGTAAGATGGCGCGGCACAGCCTGACGGAGGCGCGCCGGTCGGTCATGGATCTGCGCGCTTCGGCGCTCGAAGGTCACGATCTGCCCGCAGCGCTGTCGGAGGCTGCGCACCAGTGGACCGCCGGATCCCCGGTGCAGGTCCGCGTCGACGTGGAAGGCGAGAACCGCCCGCTGCCCGAGGAGACCGAGCAGCATCTGCTGCGCATCGCGCAAGAGGCCGTGACCAATGCCGTCAAACATTCCAGCGCCAGCCAGGTGAATATCCACCTGGAGATGGCGCGCCGCAAATTGAGTTTGCGGGTCGCCGACAATGGCCGCGGCTTCGAGCAGGATGAAGCGTTCTCTGAAGTCGGCGGCCACTTCGGATTGCTCGGCATGCGCGAGCGCGCCGAGCGGCTCGGCGGAGAACTGCAATTGCACAGCGAACCCGGCCAGGGTACGGAAGTAGCGGTCACGGTGCCGCTTTCCAAATGACCGCCGGTCCGATTCGCATCCTCATCGCCGAGGATCATCTGATCGCGCGCGTGGGCGTGAAAACCATCATCAACACGCAGCCCGATATGCAGGTGATCGCCGAGGCCGCCAACGGCGTACAGGCCGTGGACCTGTTCCGCAAGCTTCGCCCCGACGTCACGCTCATGGACGTGCGCATGCCGGAACTGAACGGTGTGGAAGCCACGCGGGCCATTCGCGCTGAATTTCCCGAAGCGCACATCATCGCGCTCAGCACCTACGGCGGCGACGAAGACGTGCGGCGCGCGTTGCAGGCCGGCGCGCGGGCCTATCTCACCAAAGACGTCCTGCACGACGAGCTGATCCGCGCCATCCACGCGGTCCACGCCGGTGAAGATTATCTGCCGCCGTCCGTGGCCGCGGCGCTGGCGTCGAGCGCCTTGCCCGCTGGCTTAAGCGCCCGCGAAGCCGAGGTCCTGGCCCTGATCGTCAAGGGTTACGGCAATAAGCAAATCGCCTACGCGCTGGGCATCGCCGAGCACACGGTGAAGAATCACGTCAAAAGCATTCTGAGCAAACTCAGCGTCGACGATCGCACGCAGGCCGCAACGGCGGCCATCCAGCGCGGGATTATTCACTTGTAGTCACGATGATGCCGACCCGACGCCGCTTCTTCGCATCCGCCGCAACCGCCCTGGGCGTGGGCGTAGCGTTGAAAGCGGCGCCTGCGTCAGCCGCGAAAGCGGCTCCAGCGCCCGCCGCGAAGGCGGCTCCGGCCATTGACGCGCTTCGCAATCGCCGATCAGAAGCCAAACCCATAACGCTGACTGAACGAGAGTCGCGCATCGAGCGCGCCCGCGCTTTCATGCGCGCCAACGCTCTGGATGCCATCGCACTCGCCGGCGGTACTTCACTCGATTACTTCACCGGCATCCGCTGGGGCGCGAGCGAACGTCTGTTCGTTTGCGTGCTTTTGCAGAAGGGAAATCCCTTCTATGTGTGTCCGGCGTTCGAGCAGGATCGCGCACAGGAATCCATGGCGCAGGCGCCGCTCGGGCGGGAGTCCAAGATCCTCACGTGGCAGGAAGATGGCGATCCATATGCGCTGGTGGCAGGTGCGCTGCGCGATGCTGGCATAAGTGCCGGGCGGCTGGGCATCGAAGAACGGATGCCCTTCGTTTTCTCCGAAGGTATCCGCCAAGCGGCCGCGGGCATCGATCTCTCCAGTGCCACTCAGGTCACCGCGGGATGCCGCATGATCAAAAGCCCCGCCGAATTGAAGCTGATGCAGCTCGCCAATGACGTGACGCTTGCCGTCTACGAAGCCGCCTGGCGATCGATTCACCCCGGAATGACGAACGCCGCGGTCAGCCAGCTCATCGCGGCCGGCTACGAGCGGTCCGGATTTCCGGGCGAAGCCAGTTGCCAGGTGGACGCCTGGTCCGCGCTGCCGCACGGCTCGCCCCAGCCGCAAGTAATTCGCGAAGGCAGCCTCGTGATGATCGACGACGGCTGCCAGGTCGAAGGCTACCAATCCGATATCACTCGGACATTCGTCATCGGCAAAGCCATGGACAAAATGAAGCGCGCGTTCGACACGGTCCATAAGGCGCAACTAGCCGCCTTGCATGCGGCCAAGACGGGTGTAGAGTGCCAGGCCGTGGATGCTGCGGCGCGCAAGGTCATCGAAGAAGCGGGCTTCGGCTTAGGCTACGAGCACTTCACGCATCGCCTCGGTCACGGGATCGGCATGGACGAACACGAGTGGCCGTACTTGGTGAAAGGCAATCGCCAGCCGCTCCAAGCCAACATGACGGCCTCTGACGAGCCGGGCGTCTATCTGCGCGGTGAATTCGGAGTGCGGCTGGAAGACGACATGTACGTCACCGCCGGCGGCGCGAAATGGTTCACGCCGCAAAGTAACTCTTTGGAACAGCCGTTCGCCTAAGTAAGAGCTTTTCCCGCAGCACCGGGCGGGCCGGGAGTGATAAGATCCTCCCAGTAAAACTCATGAAGAGTGAAACAATGCGAATTCTTACGAGTATTTTCGCCGTCAGCGCTCTTTTGATCGGCGGCGCGTTGGCGAGCCGCGCTGCCTCGGCCGAGGACGGGGGGCTGGATGTGATCAAGGTCCGGCCGAACTTCTACATGCTCGCCGGCGCCGGCGGCAACATTGGCGTCGACATCGGTACGGATGGAATCGTGCTCGTGAACGCCGGAACGGAAGCGGCGTCGGAAGAGGTTTTGGCGGCCCTCAAGAAGTTGACGCCACTGCCCATCCGTTACATCATCGATACCAATGCGGATGCGGATTTCGTGGGCGGCAACGGCAAGCTCGCCAAAGCCGGCAAGACCATCTTCACCAACGTGCTCGGTAATCCGGCTCTCGCCGAAGCGATGACCAACGGGGGCGCTGCGGCGATTCTCGCGCACGACAGTATTCTGCAGCGCATGAGCGCTCCCACCGGCAAGGCATCTCCCTTCCCCGACGACGCCCTGCCCACCGAAGCCTTCTATCCGAACCGCTACACCCTGCGCATGAACGGCGAAGGAATCGAAGTAATGCACGAGCCCGCGGCCCACAGCAACGCGGACAGTTTCGTGCTGTTCCGCGGTTCGGACGTCGTGGCAGCCGGCGACATCATGGACAAAACACGCTTCCCGGTGATCGACACGGCCAACGGCGGGAGCATTCAGGGCGAAATCGACGCGCTGAATAAGCTGATCGAGCTGGCGATTCCTCCGACGCCGTTCATCTACAGCGGGCCGGGCACCTACGTGATTCCCGGCCACGGGCGGCTTTGCGAACAGATGGAGGTGGTGGACTATCGCGACATGGTGGTGGTGGTGCGCGACGTCGTCGCCGACATGATCAAGCAGGGGAAGACGCTCGATCAAATCAAGGCGGCTCATCCGGCCGAGCCCTTCGAGACGCAGTACGGCCGCGAGCCGGGGTCGACCGACGCGTTCATCGAAGCCATTTACAAGGGCCTGACGGCCAAGAAATAATCATGCCTTATTCCAGAAAATTACTCACATTTGCAGCATTTTTCATGCTTCCGCTCGCGGCCCAGCCACCCGGCGGCCGGCGCGGCGGACCTCCGCCGGATCCGAAAGCCGCCGCGCCTATCGATTTAACCGGCTACTGGGTCTCCATCGTGACCGAGGACTGGCGCTATCGCATGGTGACGCCCGCGCCCGGCGATTATCAGAGCGTCCCCATGACGCCCGCCGCCATCAAGCTGGCCGACACCTGGGATCCCGCCAAGGATGAAGCCGCTGGCGAGCAATGCAAGTCCTATGGGGCGCCCGCGCTGCTACGCGTGCCCGAACACCTGCACATCACCTGGCAGGACGACAAAAGTCTGCGCTTGGATACGGACGCGGGCAAACAGACGCGCGTATTTCACTTCGGCGATTGGAAAGCCTCCACCTCCGAACACTCGCT
>JASIGB010000889.1:0-6198 GCA_030045355.1 Bryobacteraceae bacterium | reverse complement strand
GGACCGTGATGTTGAGCTTGGCGAGCTGGTCCGGTTTCACCCACAGCCGCATCGCGTACTCGCCTGCCCCGAAAATCTGCGTTTGACCGACGCCGTAGGAACGCGCGATGGGGTCGTTCAGATTGATATAGGCGTAGTTGGCGAGAAACGTCGCGTCGTGGGTGCCGCGCGGCGAATAGACGGCCACCAGCATTAGCGGAGCGGTGGTGGCCTTCTTGATGGTGATCCCGTAATTGTTCACTTCGGGCGGCAGTTGGCCGGTGGCCTGCTGCTCGCGAGACTGCGTCAAAATCAGATCCATATTGGGATCCGTTTTAAGATCGAAGTCACTGAACAAGGTCGTGCTCGAACTGCCGGTGGCGTTCACCGAATACATGTAGTCCAGATTGTCGACGCCATTGACTTGCTGCTCGATGGGCGTGGCAACCGCCTGTTCCAGAGCCAACGAGTCCGCGCCGACGTAAGTGGCCGTTAGCCGGATCTCGGGCGGGGCGATGGCCGGAAACTGCGCCACGGGCAAAGTCACCGCCATGATCACGCCGACAATCACCGTGAGAATGGCGATCACCATGGCTACGATGGGCCGTCTGATAAAGAAATTGGACATGGTCCTGGCTCCTTTCCTTCGCTCGCCGTTAACTGGCGTCGTTAGCTCGCTGAGTATGGCTTCGGCTGCACGCGCATGCCGGACCGGACCTTCTGCTGGCCCTCGACTACCACCCGGTCGCCGGGCTTCAGTCCACCAGTGATGACCCACAGGGTGCCCACGCGATCGCCGACCTGAACCTGGCGCGTCGCGACCTTGTTGTCACCGCCCACCACCACGACTTCGTAGCCGCCTTGAATCTCGCCCACCGCCGGCTGTGGCACCAGCAAAGCGCCTTTGTCCTCCCCAGTCACGGCGCGCACCATCGCGTATTGGCCAGGCCGCAGGATGTTGCCGGGATTGGGAAACAGGGCCGTCATCTGGATGGCGCCGGTGCTGGGGTCCACCTGCCGGTCCGCAAAAAAGAACCGGCCGTCGTGCGGGTGCGTAGTCCCGTCGGCCAGGATGAGCTTCAGCTCCAGATGATGCAGCGCATCGGCCCGCGCCAGACTGAGATACTCCTGCTCGCTCACGGTGAACACGGCCCGGATGGGGTCGAGGGTCGAGACCGTGGTCACCGCGGGGGTGGAAGGGCCGACCAAGTTACCCACCTGGACGGTAGCGGTGCCGGCGATGCCATCGATCAGAGATGTCAGCCTGGTGAAGCCGAGGTTCACGTTCGCCGTTTCGAGAGCAGCCTCGGCTGCTTTCACGGCGGCGCCCGCGGCTTCGATCTGCGCCTTCGAAGTCGCCACCTGGGCCTGCGCGGCGGCTACCAGTGCCACGTTGGATCGATTCGTCTGTACGGCATTATCGAGGTCCTGCCGGGTGACGGCCTTATCCTCGAAAAGCGGCTTGTATTTATCCTCGTCGAGCTGCGATTTGCGCTGATTCGCCTCGGCGCTCAGAAGCTGCGCCTGCGCCTGAGTGAGAGCCGCCTCAGCCTGCGCCAGTTGCGCCTTGGACTGGGCGAGCTGCCCCGCCGCCTGGTCGACGGCAGCTTGAAACGGGCGCGGGTCGATCTCAAACAGTAGCTGTCCTTTGTGGACGAAGGAACCTTCGGCGTAATCTTGACGCAGAAGATACCCGGTGACCTCTGCATTAATAGCTGCGTTGACCAATCCGTTGAGAGTCCCGATCCATTGGTGGCGGACAGGAAGATCGCGCTGCTCGACGACCGCAACCTGGACTACGGGCGGCGGTGGTGGCGTGGCTGCCGCTGTGCTCTTTCCATGGCTCACAGCGATGAAGACGATCACCACAATCACAAACAGGGTGGCTGCGGCGCCGATCTGAATTCTGTGTTTATGATTCACTTGTTCCCTCCTTCGGAAGTCCTGACCGGCGCCGGCGGGCTTTGGCGGCCATTTAGCGTCGCGAGCAAGTGTTGATGCTCCACCCCGGAGGCGACAAGTTCGGCGCCGGCGCTTCGCATTTCGGCGAGGAGCGTTTCTCCAGCGTGATCGATACAGGTGACTTCTCTGAGGTCGACGATGGCGCGGGCTAGTGGCGCGAGGTCGCGCGCGTACTTCCAACACGAACGCAGCTCGTCCACCCAGGGACCGGCGAGGCGCCCATGCAGGCTCCAGCGCTGCCCGTCGGTCGTATCGGAATAACTAACTCGAAACATATCGCAACGCCTTTCGGGTTCGAAGAAAGGCATGCGCGCTGCCGAAGATTTACACGCTCATTTCCAAGGGCTTTCACAAACCGAAAGCAGAAATCGCTGGCGAAGTATGGGCATGCCGCCGGAATTTCGGCAGATGCCGAAACCACCGAAGCCTATCGATGGCAGGAGGCCTGCCGAAAATTCTGCCTATCTTTCGGCAACTGCCGTTTAGGCGGCACGGAATCGATGCAGCGAATGGGGAACTCCTGAATTTTCCCGTTCGGAGCGATCGGCTGCAAAAGTGCTGTCCCCCAGGGGCAGGTGAATAGTAATGAGGATGGAAACTGCCAACAACACTGACGACGCTAGAAACCATGCCACGGATCTCTACTGGCTGGCCTTCCTTTTGACCGGACGCGAGGATATCAGTATCGATGTTGCCGCTGACGCCGCGGTGTCCGGCGACTATGCGACCCCATTCTTCACGGACTGGATGCGGGGCTGGCAGCGGCGGGTCGTTATCGGAAAGGCTCTCGCGGCGATCCACGATCCGCTTGCCGCTTCGGCGCGCCGGGCTCAACTCGGGCATGTGAGTGGTTCGGCCAGGCCGCCGCGTAACTGGTCGCTCAATCCCGGGACAACAAAAGCAGACCTCGAACAAGCTCTGCTCGCGATTGATCTGTTTCCCCGAGCCGCATTGCTGTTACTCGTCTTCGAGGGCATTCGAATGGCAGACGCGGCCACTCTGCTGGATGCCGATCCCGCGCTCATCCGCAAGGCACAGGCCATCGGGCTGCGCGAATTGACGGCCAACCTCGCCGGAAGAAGCTCGTCTGTGGACCAACGCAGGAGCGAGGTCACCCCAAGGCCGAAGAGGCTGTGTTCCTGGCTGCGAACCACGGCCCTCTGCCATTAGGGTCACGCGCCCGGCGCCGGTACGGGATCGTCTTCGTCAGACACCCGTTTTGGAAACCCGGATCCCGAGCTTCTGCATGCGCGACTGTAACGTCGACCGCTTCAGACCCAGGCGCGCGGCCGCGCCTTGCGGACCGGCCACTACCCAGTTGGACTTCTCCAGAGCGGCCATGATCTGCTCCCGTTCGGATTCCTCCAGCGCCGAACGCAGATCCTGAGCAGATGCTGGAGCGCCGTGTCCATTGGGCGCGCTCAATGACACACCCGGCGAGCTGGGCGCCCGCAGGTCATCGATATGAACGCGCAAAACAGGTCCGTTGGTAAGAATGACCGCCCGTTCGATGACGTTCTGAAGCTCGCGGATGTTGCCAGGCCACGGATAGCGCGTCAGCGCCGTCATGGTCTCAGCGGGAATGGCGTCAATGGTCTTGTTGAGACGGCGGCTGAACTCTTGGACGAAGTGGCGGACCAGAACGGGAATGTCCTCGGCCCGTTCGCGCAGCGCCGGGACGCGGACCGGAAAGACATTCAGCCGGTAATACAGGTCCGAGCGGAACTTTCCCTCAGCGACAAACTGATCCAGGTCACGGTTCGTGGCCGCGATCAGCCGCGCGTCCGACCGCAGGGTGCGCGTCGAACCCAGACGTTCGAATTCACGCTCCTGCAGGACACGCAGGAGCTTGGGCTGCAACTCGAGGGGTATCTCACCGATCTCATCGAGAAAGATCGTGCCGCGATGGGCCAGTTCAAAGCGGCCGATGCGTTGCGAAATGGCGCCGGTAAAGGCGCCCCGCTCATGCCCGAACATCTCGCTTTCCAGCAGTCCGGTGGGAATCGCGGCGCAATTCAATTTCACGAAAGCTCCGGATTTGCGGGCGCTGAGATTGTGAACGGCGCGCGCGATCAGTTCCTTGCCCGAGCCGGTTTCGCCATAAATCAGGACCGTGGAGTCGGTCGGCGCGACCGTCGCGATCTGCTCCAGCACGCGGCCCAGGCTTTCGCTGCGCCCGACGATCTCCTCGAACTTGCCCTCGCTGCGCAGCTCGTCTTCGAGGTACAGCTTTTCCAGCGTCAGTTTTTGCTTCTCTTCGGAGACTTCCCGGTAGGCGAGCGCATTTTCGACAGCTAAAGCGATCTGACGGGCCACCTGAGTAAGAAACGGCAGATCGTCACTCGAGAATGCATTCTCGCGCTGTGTGCCCAGCGAAAGCACCCCAACCACTCCGCCGCGGCCGGCCAGCGGGACATGCACGGAGGATCGAATCCCGTGGTCCGAGGCGAGCTTCAAGCGGCCGATGTTTTGTCCCGCAAGAATGGCGGGTTCACCGCTTCGAAACACAGCCGCAACCGGGTTGTCCTGGTCTTCACTGGGCTCGTAGCCTTCTTCCAAATCGGCGGGGGCGTTTGGAAAATCGAGAGCATAGACCCGCAGCCTGCCGTCCGCGGGGCTCGGAAGGCCGATTCCCACACCGTCGCACTGCATCACCCCGCGGATCTGCGCCGAGATTTCGCGCAGAACCTCCCGCAGGTTGAGATGGGACGCGACGCGATTGGTGAGGTCGAGCAGAAGCTGCAGCCGCTCCTGCGCGCGCTCGGAATTCGCGAAGTTGATCGCGTCATCCGTCGCCAGAGCGATTTGGTCGGCCACCAGCTTGAAGAACCGAACCTCCTCCCGAGTGTAGGCGTCCGGCTGAACGCTTGCGATGATCAGACTTCCCAGCCTGCGATGCGCCGTGGTCAGCGGGACAGCGCAAAGGGAACGCAGCCCAGCCTCTCGCATCATCCTCGATTTGACCGGAAAACGGGCATCCGAGTCCCAACTGTCCAGCACGACGGTTTCCTGCGTCCGATATACATACGCGGACAACGTTTCCCCATCTTCTTCGCCCGGCGGGTGCCGCGGCGCGCGGCAAACGGGCCCGAAGTGCCAGCGTATCTTGGTCGCCGATTCGAACTGCGCCATGGCATCGAACTGGATCACCTTCCCGAGTTCATGCACCAGGATGTCGAATAGATCCTCGGACTCGGTACGGGCGCGGATGGAATTCGAGATTCGCATTAGCGCTTCATATCGCGCAGGCGTGGACTGCTCGATTGTGGGCCGCTGGATTTCAGTTACTGCCGCGCTGGACATCGACACCACTCTCTCCTAACGATTTTTCGCTCACGGCCGGACCAATTGCCTATACACCATCGCCACGGGCCCGCCGTCCTACGGAGACTGTTCTAGCCCTTGGGTATCGGATGTTCGTGGCCCGAGGAAAGTTGCAACCCGGGTTCTCATGGTGGCTGGAGGAGCCTCGCGAAAGCTAGGGCGCTTTCGTCGCCGAGCTAGTTTGGCGCGTGTCGAAAGACGGTCAGTTTACGTCGGCCCATGGAACACGCGCACGACCCGCCAATCCATTTTTGTGCAAAACCGGCGGTTTCTCCCAAAGACCGAAGGTCACGAGAATGCTAATATCCGAATCGGTCTGGTGATCCAAATGATCCCACAGTCGGTTCTCTTGCTTTGGGCGTCGGCGGGTCGGGAGCCATTGAGTCCGACCAACATTTTCGCGCCCGTCTCCACGCCCGCGGACTCGATCTTCCGTGTCTCCCTGTTTGCGATCGCGGTTACGGGGGCCATTTTTCTGGTCGTATTTAGCTTGTTGGTCTATGCCAGCGTCAAGTTCAGAAGAAGAGCCGGTGAAGACCGCCGCGAGCCGGCCCAGGTCTACGGAAGCAAGCAAGTGGAACTGGCCTGGACCGTGATTCCGGTCCTGATCGTCATCGTCATGTTTCTGGCGGCCGCGCGCGTGATTGCCAGCATTCAAGGCGCTGAACCGCCGCCCAATGCGATTCGAGTCACGGTGATTGGTCATCAATACTGGTGGGAATACCGATACCCGGATTTCGGCGTGGTGACCGCGAACGAGCTGCACGTTCCCGTCAGCGATCCCACACATCCCACTCCCACGTTTCTAACGTTGCTCTCGGCGGATACCGACCATAGCTTCTGGGTCCCTCGACTGGCGGGCAAGACGGATTTGATACCCAATCATCCTAATCACACGTGGATCGATCCGCACCAAACCGGCCTGTACCTCGG
>JASIGB010000888.1:0-5494 GCA_030045355.1 Bryobacteraceae bacterium | reverse complement strand
TATGACCGGGAATATAAGGGCAAGGTGACTGGGATCGCCGGCGCCAGCGGTTCGCGGCTCAGCCTGCTGCCGCCCGAGAATGCAACGGGCAACTACGTGAAGGTTGTCCAGCGTCTTCCTGTCCGCATCGACATCGACCCTGGCGAGAATTCCGACCATAGCCTCCGGCCCGGAATGTCCGTTGAACCTAAAGTCTATGTCCACTAGCACCGGCACTCTGGCCACCCCTCCCGCGCCTCCGGCGCCTTGGACGCCGAAATACAATCCCTGGCTCATCGGCGTGGTAGTGGCGATGGCTGCGTTCATGGAGGTGCTCGACACCAGCATCGCCAACGTTGCCTTGCCCTATATCGCAGGGAGCATCGGAGCGAGCAACGACGAGAGCACGTGGGTGCTTACGTCGTATTTGGTCTCCAACGCCATCGTTCTTCCGATCAGCGGCTGGCTGGCCGGGCTGTTCGGCCGGAAGCGCTTCTTCATGGTCTGTATTTGCATATTTACCGTGGCCTCGATGTTCTGTGGCAGCGCCGCTGGCCTCGGCATGCTGCTCCTGTTCCGCGTGGTCCAGGGCGCCGGCGGCGGCGGACTGCAGCCCATGGCGCAGGCCATTCTGGCCGACGTCTTTCCGCCCGCAAAGCGCGGCCTGGCGTTTGCACTCTATGGCATCACAGCGATTATGGCGCCCACCATCGGACCGACATTAGGCGGATGGATCACCGACAACTATTCCTGGCGCTGGATCTTTTTCATCAACCTGCCGGTCGGAATCATAGCCTTGTTCCTGGTATGGCGCCTGGTGGAAGATCCGCCGTTCCTCGCGCAACGAAAAGGCGCCGGCGTGCGCGTCGATTTTATCGGCATCTCGCTGCTCGCGTTGGGCGTGGGAGCCCTTCAAGTGGTGCTCGACAAAGGACAGGAAGACGATTGGTTCGGCTCGAAGTTTATCACTCGCCTGGTCATTGTATCGGTAGTCTGCCTGATTGGTCTCGTGATCTGGGAGTGGTTTTACAAAACACCGATCATTGAGGTGCGGTTGTTCAAGAGTTTTAACTTCGCCGCGGCGAATGTCATGATGTTTCTTTTCGGCGTTCTGCTGTTCAGCAGCCTGGTGATGATGCCGCAGTTCCTCCAGACCGTGTTGGGATACACGGCTGAAAATGCCGGGCTGGTGCTGTCGGGAGGCGGCTTTGTCGTGCTGATGGAAATGCCCATCATCGGCCACCTTACCGGAAAATTCCCGGCCAAATACATCATCGCCGTGGGCTGGGCGGCGCTGGCGGTGGGGATGTTTGTCTCCACGCTGCAAATCGACACGTTGATCAGCTTCCGATCGGCTGCCGTGCTGCGTGTGATGCAATCGTTCGGGCTTGGCCTTCTCTTCGTTCCCATCACACTGGCTGGCTACATTGGGATGCCCGCGGAAAAGTCCAATAGTGTGGCCGGCCTCATCAATTTTATGCGCAACATTGGCAGCAGCGTGGGAACCTCGCTGGTCACCACCCTATTAGCGCGGCGCTCGCAATTTCACCAGTTGGTGCTGTCCCAGCACACCACTCCATTCGACCCAGTTCTTCAGAACCAGGTGAAAGGTTTGAGCCAGCAACTGGTACACTCCGGCGCCAGTGTCGCTGACGCACCCAAGCTGGCCCAGGGTTTACTTTACCGGACTGTGGGCGGCCAAGCGCAGACTCTCGCCTACATCGATACGTTTATGGTTCTGGCCATCATTGCGGGCATCATGTTTCTGCTTTCCTTCATTGTTCGTAAGAACGATCCGAAGGCGGGCGGCGGGGTTGCGGTAGGCTAAGGGAGAGAACGAGGCGCTCCATGATCCACGTCATCACCATCGATCGCGAATATGCGAGCGGCGCCGCCGGGATCGCAAGCAAACTAGCGGCCCGGCTGGGCTGGAAGCTCTGGGATGAACTGCTCACCATCGAAATCGCGCGGATTTTGGAGTGCGATTGTCCCACCGTGGAAGAGCGCGAGGAGCGGCGCGATGCGCTGCACTACCGGCTCTTCAAGGCTTTCATGAAGGGCAGCTTCGAAGGAGCCTTGAACGCCCCTCGGCTGAAGATGGTGGATGCGGACTGTATTCGCGAAGCCGCGGAAAAGGTGGTGCGCGAGGTCGGCCGCGAGGGCCATGGCGTCATTGTGGGCCGCGGTTCGGCTTATTATCTGGAATCGAACCCAGATGCTTTTCACGTATTCATCTACGCGCCTTTTGCAGAGAAGGTCCGGCGCTTGCGCGCGATGGGCAAGAGCGAGCAGGAGGCGCAGACGCTGGCCGAAACCGTGGATCGGGACCGGGCCGAGTACATCAAGCAGTACTTCAAAGTCGACTGGCCGTTCCGGGAAATTTACCATTTGATGATCAACTCGACCTTGGGCGAAGACACCGCGGTCGACCTGATCCTCGAGTCGGTTAAGCTCCTGGAGAGAGTGGAAGCGCACCGCTGATGATGGGCTTCGCGCCCGAAAAGGGAGGGTTGCTACGCTCCCACGGCCCCGCCGGCGCGGCGATCCTGTGGCTTATCCCACGTCCCCCTGGAATCGAGCTCAAGGTCTTAGCTTCGACGCGCAGGGAAGCGCCTAGCTCTCGGCGACCCAACTGCCATGAAACCCGAGCGGAATGCGGACCGGCAGGTGAACGCGGGCAACCGGCTCGGCGGCGAAATCCTGGGCTGCAAGAATCACCAAATCCGAGCCGCCCCCATCGAGATCGTGAGCATAGGCCATAACATAGCCTTCGTCTTCGCCGGCACTAAGCGACGCGGGGACAAATACGGCTTCGCCGGCTGCGCCGCACTCGAACCGATGCTCCTCCACCGCGCCGCTTTCCACATTATGTTTGAGCAGGACATTGCCAGACCCGTGGCCCATCACGGTGTCCGGGGCGACGACGTGATCCTGAAGTTGCTTGAACGAGGTGGTATATCCGTAGCGATACGGCCGGCCGGTAACTCGATCGTCGACGCGGGGAAACTCCTCGAAGAAGCGATCACTGAGAGGGCGAAGCGTGACCTTGCCGCTGACAAGATCGATGGTCCAACGATCGAGGGTAATGGGGCCCGGCCCGGTCATCAGCGACACATCGTATTGGCCCGCGTAGCGGCACACATCGACGATGACACGGTCACCGTCGTCGTACGCGTTGAGGGTATGAAAGACAAAGCAGGGCTCGACGGGGAACCAACACGTTCCACGTGAGCTGTCTTGACGCGAAAGCAATCCGACCCGTGCTTCATGGGCTGGATTCCAGACATAAGGGAACCTCCCTATTTTCGCCGCATCAACACTGAACGTGACCGGCAGATCGTAGAGGACGACATATTTCCCGGTCAGGGCGAAGTCATGCATCATCGGTTTGTCGCGGACGGCAACCTCCGCTATGCGGCTCACTCGACCAGCCTTGTCGATGACGATGTGTTGGACATGATCCTGCTGATACGAGTACGCGATGGCGTGAACCTCACCCTTTCGCAGGTCGGTCTTAGTGTGCGCGGCGAAACCAGCGGGCAGAGTGCCGGCGAAATCGTAAGGCCCAATTGTGTTCAGCTCGTCGGAGATCTCGTAAGGTAGGGCGCCACCTTCAACCGTCGCGAGGATGCGGCCCGCGTGAGCGAGGATATGAGTGTTGGCGGCGAAGTCGTGCCCCCGGATGGGACCTTCTCGCCACCTTTCACCGAGCGCTTCGGCGACAGCTTTCGAACGCACCCAGCGATTGCGATACCACTCCGCTCGGCCGTCCCGCAGCCTCACGCCGTGAACCATGCCGGAGCCCAGGAACCAGTGGTGCTTACTATCGTCGATGCCGCGCATACAGTTGGGACCATTGCGCAGGTAGCGGCCATTCAACTCTGACGGGATGCGGCCGGTGACCGGCAGGTCGAAAGCCGTGACCTCGTCCGTTACCGGGGCGAACAGCCCTTGGCGAAACCAATCCGTCGGGGCCGTTGCGGCGTGTTGCGACATAGGTTTCTCCCCCGCGCCGAGCCCTATGGTAACGCGAGCCCCGGCAAATCATGCTTGCTCGAAAGCAATCCGCCCGGGTACGCACAGCTCCACCTCGGTTCCCAGGGCGGCCCGGCTCATAATGCGGAACCGCGCACCGATGCGCTCGGCTCGCTCGCGCATGCCGTGGATGCCCCACTGGCCATTGTTTCCCGGATGGAGTCTTTGTTCGTCGATTCCGCAGCCATTGTCACGCACGGCCACCCGAATCCCGGCGTGCCGGTATTCGATCGCGGTTTCGACCTTCCCGGCGCGTGAGTGGCGGTACGCATTGACAATCGCTTCGCGCCCTATGCGGTAGATCTCGTCGCCCATCCTCGCTCTCAAAACCCGCTCCCTGCCTTCCACGGTCACACGAAAGTCAACTTTGGAGGGCAATCCCAAGACAACCGGTACATTCGCCAAAGCATGCCCGAGCGAGGAATATGCCGATACGGGCGTGCGGAGGCCTTGAACAGCTACGCGTCCCTCTTCGAGGACTCGATCGCATAGTTCAGTGAGATCGCGGAAGCGAGGCTTGGCGGGACAGCACTCCGGCAACTGGTCCACGGCGTGGCGGAGTTGCATGGAGAGCGATAGGAAGCCCTGCAACAGAGTGTCGTGCAGCTCCTGCGCGAGCAGAATGCGTTCGGCGGACACTTGGTTAGGCTGACCGGCGGTGCCGCCCGTTGATGGAAATGAGTGATTCGTACGGACCGAAGACCCATGATTAGTGAGACCCATCGGCATCCTCCAGTTCCAACCAACTGCTCCGGCTCAACTTGGCGTCGGACCATTGGTACGGTTCACCAATGACGCAAGGCAAGTTCCGTTTCCAAGTACGTGAAAAAGATATAAATATTCGTTCGGGTGCTTCGTGGAAATCGCGAATTCGCGAAGCATCTCGTGAATTCGCGAACGCGCGCTTTCAAAGCCCTTTGAACCGGTACTTGTTAATCTTCAGAGACCGTATCTTAGATTCCAGAGTGGAAGCCGGCACGCCCAGCCGTGCTGCTGCTCCAGATGCCCCTGCGATTCGGCCGGCCGTCGCCTGGAGCGCCATTTCAATCAGCTCCTTCTCGTCACGGGCCGAGTTCTTAGCGAAGGGTAGCGCGGAGCGGGAGGTTGTAGCCTCCGAGGAGAGCCAGCTTGGGTCTACCGAGAAGGGATCTGCTTCGCACACGATGACGGATCGTTCAATTACATTCTGCAGTTCCCGAATGTTTCCCGGCCAGGCGTATGATTCGAGCAGTTCCAGCGTCCTCCTCTCGATGCGTCCCAGTTTCTTCCCGGCCTTCCGCGAATAGCGGCCGATGAAATACTCCACCAGCGTGGGGATATCCTCTTTCCGTTCGCGAAGCGGAGGAATCTGGATGGGGAAGACGTTGAGGCGATAGAAGAGATCCATGCGAAAGGCGCCGGCGGCGACCGCGCTTTGCAGGTCGCGATTGGTGGCCACGACCACCCGCACGTCGGCGCGGATAGTATGGGAGCTGCCTAC
>JASIGB010000887.1:0-8305 GCA_030045355.1 Bryobacteraceae bacterium | reverse complement strand
GGGATCGCAGCTTGTGGATCACCTTTTCCCAAGTCTCGGCGTTGGCGGGAACTTGGCTCAGGTCCATCGTGTCCAGCGTCAGGCCCCCGGTTTTCAGGCGCTGGTTATGACAAACGATGCAATACTTATCGAGGACCGCGCGGTAGGAGGGGTCCGCGGATGCAGTGCAGGCGGCGGCAAGCAACAGCCCGGTCGCTATGCTCCACCTTGGCATCCTAAGGAAGAGTCTATCGCAACTTGCATGCAGGCGGCGTCAGGAATTAGGCTGAATCAAGTGCAATGATAAACGGCATCAACACCCGCCCCTCGACTTGCATGCAAAAAGGGATAGAATCGATGCTGAGGGGAAAGGTGCGACGAACGCGCAACTGGCTGCTGTGTGCGGTGATCGTAGCGGCAGGTGTGCAGGTCCCTTTTGTCCAGATAGCCTTCGCACAGCAGGAATCTCCCGCCGCAACGCAACAAGCAGTTATTAACAAGTATTGCGTGACATGTCACAGCGCGAAGCTGCATACCGGCGGCCTGGTGTTGCAGAACGCCGACTTAAATAATGTTTCCGCAAACGCCGAAACCTGGGAGAAAGCGATTCGTAAGCTGCGCGCCGGAGCGATGCCACCGCAAGGGATGCCTAGGCCGGATGCGGCGGGCGTCAACGCCCTGGCGTCGTTCTTAGAGACCTCCATCGATCGCGCGGCCGCGGCGAAGCCTAATCCCGGACACGCGGCCATGCACCGGCTGAATCGCGCCGAATACGCCAACGCCATCCACGATCTGTTGGACCTGGACGTGGACGCGACGGCGCTGCTGCCGCCGGATGACGAAAGCAGCGGGTTCGACAATATCGCCGATGTTCTGCGCATGTCGCCATCGCTGATGGAGCGGTACCTGTCGGCATCATGGAATATCAGCCGCGAAGCGGTGGGAAACATGAATATCGAGCCGGCGACCGCGACCTATCGCGTGCGGCCCGACCTTTCACAGGACCAGCACATCGAGGGGATGCCGCTCGGAACGCGCGGCGGCATCCTGGTGAAGCACTTCTTCCCGCTGGACGCCGAATACGTGATCAAGCTGCGGCTGTGGCGCAACACCTTCGATCTGATGCGCGGCATGGAGGATCAGCACCAGATCGAGATCGGGCTGGACGGCCAGCAGATCCGGCTGGTGACTGCCGGCGGGCACGAGGATTTCGTGAACATGGCCTCGAATCCGGGATCCTTCGGCGCGGATCTCGACCAGAAGTTAACCGTTCAAATTAAGGTGACGGCCGGGCCGCACGTCATCACGGCCGACACGATCCTGCGGAGCCACGCCGAACCCGACAACCTGATCAAGCCGTTCCTACGGACGACCATCGATGGCCTGGATATCACGGGCGATCCTTCGGTGGACCGGTTGACAGTGGAGGGCCCGCTGCATGCCACGGGGCCTGGCCATACGCCATCGCGCGCGAAAATTTTCGTTTGCACCCCATCGAATGTGCAAGAGGAAATGCCTTGCGCGCGCAAGATCCTCACGGGGCTGCTGCGCCGGGCTTATCGGCGGCCGGTGAATAGCAACGATCTCGAAACGCCGCTCAGCTTCTATCAGAAGCGGCGCAATGGCGGGGGCAGTTTCGAGGCGGGGATCGAAGCGGCGCTGCAGTTCGTTTTGTCGAGCCCCGAATTTTTGTTCCGCTTCGAGCCGGATCCCTCTAACGTCGCACCGGGCGCGGCCTACCAGCTCAGCGATCTCGCGCTGGCATCGCGTTTGTCGTTCTTCTTGTGGAGCAGCCCGCCGGATGACCAATTGATCGACCTGGCGAGCCGCGGCAAACTGCACGACCACGCGGTCCTGGAACAGCAGGTGAAACGCATGCTGGCCGACGACCGCGCCGATGCGCTGGTGGACAATTTCGCCGAGCAGTGGCTGTTCCTACGCAATCTGAAGAATTCGTCGCCCGATCAGCAAATCTTTCCCGATTTCGACGACAATTTGCGCCAGGCCATGCGCCAGGAAACGAAGCTATTCTTTGAGAGCATCGTGCGCGAGGACCGCAGCGTGCTGGATCTGTTGAACGCCGATTACACGTTCGTCAATGAGCGGCTGGCGCGGCACTATGGCATTCCCAACATCTATGGCAGCCAGTTCCGGCGTATTGCGTTGACCGACGATGACCGGCGCGGGTTGCTCGGCCAAGCCAGCATTCTGACAGTGACGTCGTATCCCAATCGCACGTCGCCGGTGCAGCGCGGTAAATGGATTTTGACCAATCTGCTGGGAATTCCGCCCACGCCGCCGCCGCCCAACGTTCCCGCGCTCAAGGACAATGGCGCGGGCAAGAAGCTCTCGCTGCGCGAGCGCATGGAACTGCATCGCGCCGATGCGGTGTGCGCGGGCTGCCACAAGGTGATGGACCCGATTGGATTCGCCCTGGAGAATTTCGATGCAGTGGGCCAGTGGCGCACGATGGACGACGGCGCGAAGATTGATCCGTCCGGAACCCTGTACAACGGCGCCAAGGTGGACGGCCCGGTGGCGCTGCGCCAGATGCTGCTGGAGCATTCGGATGTTTTTGTGGGCGTCATGACCGAAAAGCTGCTGACCTACGCGCTCGGCCGTGGCGTCGAATATTACGATATGCCCGCGGTCCGCAAGATCGTGCATGAGGCCGCGGCGAACGATTACCGGTTCTCTGCGCTGGTTCTGGGAACCGCCGAGAGCGTGCCTTTCAGGATGAAAATCAAGACCGCCGGGGAGGCTCCCGATGCCTCAAGGTAAAGACGGGCCAAGTAGGGAGAGCCAGTAAGGAGAATTGGAATGCAGTTGATCTCGAAGAAACACCTGTCGCGCCGGACGTTGCTGCGGGGCGCTGGCGCCGCGATCGCGCTCCCGTTGCTCGATTCCATGCTGCCCGCCCAGACTCCGCTGGCGAAGACCGCGGCGAATCCGGAGATTAAGCTGGGGCTGTGCTTCATCCCGCACGGCGCCGTGATTGCCAACTGGACGCCGGTGGGCGAGGGCACGGATTTCAAGATGTCCCGGACGCTCGCACCGCTCGAGCCATTTCGCGATCAGGTGGTGGTGGTCTCCAATCTTGCGCACAAGATGGCCGCGCCCGGCGGTCCCGGCGACAACGGCGGCGACCACACGCGGTCTCCCGCCGTCTTCCTGAACGGCGTGCATCCCAAGCGCACCGACGGCGCCGACATTCGCGCCGGCGTGACCATCGATCAAATGGCCGCCGAGAAGATCGGGCAGCAGACTCCGCTGCCGTCGCTCGAGCTGGCGACCGAGGATTTCAGTGGCCTGGTAGGGTCGTGCGACGTAGGCTTCAGTTGCGCCTACATGAACACCATTTCCTGGCGCACGCCCACTACGCCCTTGCCGATGGAGATCAATCCGCGCGTGGTGTTCACGCGCCTGTTCGGCGACGGCGCGAACGCCGAGGAACGCCTGCAGCGCATCGATGAACAGCAGAGCATCCTGGACGCGGTCATGGGCCAGGTGCGGCATCTGGAAGGCAAATTGGGGCCGAACGATCGCAGTCGCATCTCGGAGTACCTGGATACGGTCCGTGAAATTGAGCGGCGCATCCAACTCGCGGAAAAACAGAACGCCAACTCCACGCTGGCCGTGCCCGCGGCGCCCACCGGCATCCCCGACGATAACCAGGAACATACCAAGCTGATGTTCGACCTAATGACCATCGCGTTTCAGGCCAACATCACGCGCATCTCGACGTTCATGATGAAGCGCGAGGTGAGTTACCGGACGTTCCCCATGCTCGGAATCTCCGAAGGTTTCCATCCGGCTTCGCATCACCAGAACAATCCGGAGCGCCTGGAGAATCTCACCAAGATCAATACGTATCACGTGGGGCTGGTCGCGTATTTCCTCGGGAAGTTGAAAGCCACGCCGGACGGCGACGGCAACCTGTTGGATCATTCGCTGATCCTGTACGGCAGCGGCATGAGCAACAGCAACGTCCACAACCATGCGCCGCTGCCGGTGTTCGTCGCCGGAGGCGCGGCGGGTCGGATGAAGGGCGGACGGCACCTGAAGTATCCGGAGGGGACGCCAATGTCCAATCTGCTGCTGTCGATTCTCGACAAGGCGGGCGTTCCGGAAGACCATGTGGGCGACAGCACCGGCCCGTTAACTGAACTCTGACGCGGAGGATCAGCATGAGAAAATTCTGCGGCCTAGCTGTCGTGGCAGGTATGATGCTGGCGGTGGCGTATGCGGGAAACGCACCCCTCGCCGATGCGGTTCAGAACCGCGATTTCGCGTCGTTGCACGCACTGCTCGCGCAGCACGCCGCGGTGAACGCGGCGCAGCCGGATGGAACCACGGCGCTCGAATGGGCGGCGCACTACAACGATTCCGAAGCAGTGGGGCTGCTGCTTAAGGCGGGCGCCGACCCGAAGCTCGCGAATCGCTACGGCGCAAGCCCGTTGTCCGAAGCCGCCGCGCTCGGCAACGCCACCATCGTCGAAGAGTTGCTGAAAGCGGGCGCCGATCCCAACACCCGCACCACGGCCGACGGCGAAACGGTTCTGATGACCGCAGCGCGCGCCGGAAATCTGGAAGCAGTGCAAGCGCTGCTCGCACACGGCGCGGATGTGAACGGCAAAGAAAGCTATAAAGGTCAGACGGCGCTCATGTGGGCCGCCGCCGAAGACCATCCGGAAGTGGTGAAAGCACTGCTCGCACACGGCGCCGATTGGAAAGTAATGTCGTCCTACCGCGAAACCAAGCTGCCCAAGCTGAGCGCGGCGTCCGCGGTTTCGCCGATGTCGCGCGGCGGGCTGACGGCGTTCCTGTTTGCCGCACGCGAAGGCAATATCCAGACGGCCAAAGTGATGCTGGATGCGGGTGTGGACATCAACCAGACGGACGTGGACACCACCAGCGGCCTGGTGGTCGCGATCATGAACAAGCAATACACCTTCGCCAAGTTCCTGCTGGATCGCGGCGCGAACACCAACATCGCGGACGCCAAGGGCCGCACGGCGCTCTACGCGGCCATCGACATGCGCGACGAAGACTGGACGGCGCTGCCGCTGCGCAAGGACCTGGACCCGCTGCCGGCCGTCGATTTGATCAAAGCCATCCTGGCCCACGGCGCTAACGTGAACGCCGCGCTGACGCATCCGTTGCCCGGCCGCAGCGGCATGGATTTCGGCGACGTATCGCTCGATGAAGGCACGACGCCGCTGATGCGCGCCGCGCGATCGGGCGACGCGGAAGTGATGCGCATTTTGCTCCAAGCCGGGGCCGATCCCAAGCTGGTCACCAAGGACGGCAACACCGCGCTGCTGTTCGCGGCCGGTATCGGCTATCGCGACAAACAGACCCAGGGCACTGACGAGGATGCGCTCGAAGCCGTCAAGGTGTGCCTGGCGCAAGGGATGGACATCAACCAGACGAACACCAAGGGCGAGAACGTACTGCACGGCGCCGCGAACCGCGGCTCGGATGTTCTCGTCAAGTTTCTGGTGGAGCACGGCGCGAAACTCGATGCGAAGTCCAAGGCTGGATTCACGCCGCTCGACATCGCCATGGGCAAGGACAGCTTCGGCGCGCTGCCGGTCCCGCACGACAGCACGGTGGCGCTCATCCGCACCCTCGGCGGGCCGGAAGGCAAGAAGAATAATTAGAAAGAACCCGTGCCGTGCACGATCTGCCCGTCCACGATCGTCAGCGCGGACCGGATTTTCTTTATATCCGCATCCGGTACTGAGAAATAGTCGCGATCCAGGACCGCAACATCCGCGAGTTTCCCCGGCTGAATAGACCCGAGTTTTTCCTCCATGCGCAAGAACCAACTGTTATTGCGCGTGAATAAACGCAAAGCCTCGGGGCGCGTGAGATGCTGCCCAGGATTTACCTGCTCGCCAAATGAATTGATCCCGGTAACGGCATAGTAGATGTGCAGCCACGGATTCAACGGCGCGATATGCACGCCGTCGCCGTGGATGCCCGCTTGGATGCCATGATCGACAATCGTGCGAAACGGCGGACCGGCGATGACTTTGGGATCCGACGACGTCACCCAGCGAAACGCGCCCATTTCCACGCCGCATCCGAGCGTCTGCAGCCGCGTGAGAAGATCGGCATTGACCTCGGGAACGTGGTGGACCACCCAGCGCAGCTTGGTGATGTCGTTTTCGCGATTCACCGCCTCATAAGCTTCGACCACTTGCTTCAAGCCCGCGAGATTCTGCACCGCGTTTTCATTCCGCCAGCCAGCCCGGCCAACGATGTGTTGCGCGTCCACCCACACGGCGCCGCTGTTCAACGGAGCGGCCCACTCGCCGATCGCGCCGGTGCGCATCATATCGTCGCCGAAGAATTGGAATTGATTGCGGAGCCGTTCGTGCAATTCGGGCAGCGCGGGGTCGGCCTGATTTTGCAGGAAATTCGTCTGCAGGCGCACGAAGGTACGGCCTTCACTGCGCAGCGCGAGCCACGAATCGTACATGCGGTACTGATCCAGGTTGGAGAGGATTTGGTTGGGATGCAGGGGGCCGGGAGTGGGGAACAGCACCTGATCCAGGCACGTGGTTAGTCCGACGCTGACCGAATAGCGCATGGCGTCGAGAGTGCTGCGCTTCTTGTCATCGAAGGTTTGCGCCCGGCGCAGCAGATAGAGGGCGGACGCCGCGGGGCCGCCGCCGGTGAATCCGGCCGCGGCGATCACTCCAGTGGCAGAGACGTTGATTTTCTTGATATCGGGATGCACCGGCGGCGCGGCGTCGGCCGCATCGAAGAATTTCTTGCCGAGCGTGTTGGTCGCGGCAGGTCCGGTGAAGCGCTCGTAGAGCAGCACGGGATGATCGGGAACGGCGTCGTCAAGCTCGGCCAGCGTGGGGTGACGGTGCTCGGCCCATTGGTTGGGATGCCATCCGCCCATGGATGTGATCCAGACGCCGGGCGGAACGTCTTTGGCGCGCGCGGCCAGCGCTTCCTGAATTTCGCGAATGGACGCCGTGTTTTCAAGAATGGTGTGATAGCCCGGGCGATTGGCCAGGCTCACGATGTGGATGTGCGGTTCCACCAGACCGGGAACGACGGTGCGGCCTCCCAAATCGATCACGCGAACGTTCGGCCCCGCTTTGGGCGCTCGGCCGCCCACCGTCCGGAAGCGTCCGTTGCGAATGGTCACTATGCTCGCCACGGTTCCGGCATCGTCCAGGGTGTGGATGCGGCCATTGACCAGCGCGAGTGTGAGCTCGTCGGCGGCGAGAGGCGGAAGAGGCTGGGCGGGCGCTTCAATGCCGGTCGCTTCGATGCAACTCAGTGCCGCCGCTGCTCCGGCGCCGGCAGTGAGGAAGGTGCGCCGTGAAGATTCCCGTTCGGTTTTGTTCATGACCGCCTATTATATGGCGGTCACACGGCGGTGGACGCGGCGGATGCGGAGCTGGGGAACACGCGATTAGCGAGCTGCTCAAATCGCGGATCGGTCCGCAACGGATCCGCCTTCGGATCCACGTTCAAGAAAAGCAGCGTATAGGATTTCTCTGCGAAGGCGCGTTCCAGTTCCTCAAAGGCTGCTTCGCGCTGGCCCAGCGCGTCCGCGAGCAGTGCGACCTGGAACGCGTCGAGGTAATCGTTGTCCCGCGCCCGTTGCAGCTCCTCGAAGATCCGCAGCGCTTCCTCGCGGCGGCCGATTTTGGCCAGGAAGCGTGCTTGCGTGACGCGTGTAATGGCGGGTGCTTCCGACCTGGCGATGGCCATTTCATACTGCGTCCGCGCTTCCCCGATGCGGCCGGCGAATTCGAGCGCCTCGGCATAATGGACGCGGCCGATCTGGGAGCTGGGATGCAGATCCAGGTTGCTCTGGGACCACTCGATGGCGGCCTCGAAATCGCGGCGGTAAACACGCAGCAGGCATCCGATGAACGTAAGGGGCGGCAGAAGCGCATCGGCCGCCAACGCCGGGGGAAGCAACGCGCCCGCCTCATCCAGCCGTTGACCGGCCAGGTACACCATCGCCAGCCTAATGTAGACGTGGGGCGAATTCGGACGCTCGCGCTGGAGTTGCACCAGTTCACATTCGGCCTGCGCCAAGTCATGATCGAAGACAAAGCGCGCGTAAGCCGCATTCAGGCGCAGATCCCAGGTTTGGCCGCACGCCTCCACAGCTAGCGCATGGGCTTCCCAAAACGGCGCGGCGAGATCGCAAGGCGCCTGCATCACGAAGCTGGCGAGCATCAGGTAAGTGCTGGAAATCCCCTCCCAGGCCCGGAAATCCGCGCTGTCCAGCCGCGCGGCCTCCTGGAAACAGCGTAGGGCGTTCTGGTAACCAGCCGGATTGTAT